>NZ_KV826332.1:0-20229 GCF_001835895.1 Staphylococcus sp. HMSC034C12
TGGCTATTTTGTTAGGAATTATGTCCCAGCCTCGATATTTTACTTTTATCCTAAATAAACATCTTGGTAACTATCATTTTTTTCTAATACATCTTTTGCAAATGGACAAGAAGCGATAATTTTTAAGTTATTTTGACGAGCATGTTCTACAACTGCATCAACTAATTTAGTTTCTAAACCTTGACCACCTAATTCATCAGATACACCAGTGTGATCGATTTCAATTTCATTGTTATCAACTTGTTTGTAAGTGATTTCTGCTTTAGGATTATTTTCGTCTTCACCTACATAAAATTTATTGTTACCTTGTTTAATTTCTTCAGCCATATTACTTCACTCCTTATATAATGTCTTAGTATTATTTATCACATTTCCGCTAAATTAAAACATTACATAAATAAAATTTAGAATATAAAAATTATAAAAAATTTAAATACAAAGTCATTGCTTTTTTATAAAAGAACAGATATAGTTGAGAACGAAATTATTACGTTTTGGAGGGGTTTGTGTGAAGAAGATGATCGCAATCATCAGTTTAATGTGTTTGTGCCTCATATTATCTGCTTGTAGTACAAATCGCGATATCACTCACAAACATAAAAAGGTAACAACTGAGAATAAATTGAAAATTTATACTACGGTTTTTGCGTTTGAAAGCTTTACAAAACAAATTGGTGGTAAATATGTGGATGTAGATACGATTTATCCACCGGGTGCTGATATGCATACATATGAACCTAGTCAACGCGATATGATTAATATTGCAAAGAGTGATTTATTTGTTTATTCAAGTGATCATCTTGATCCAGTAGCAGCTAAAATTACAAAATCAATGAATAATAATGATATGAAATTAGCGGTTGCAAATAGTTTAAATAAACAAATCCTTGTGAATGAAGACGATGATCACGATGAACATGGACATCATCATGAAGCAACATCATATGATCCTCATGTTTGGCTTGATCCAATACTAGATCAACAATTCGCAAAGAAAATTAAAGATGATTTAGTTCACAAAGATCCTGTGCATCGTAGATATTATGAGCATAACTATAAACAATTAGTTGAAGATTTAAAACAAATTGACCATACATTATCTAATATAACGACGCGTCCTAAACGAGATAAAGTAATTATTTCTCATGATTCATTAGGATATTTAGCGCGACGTTATCACTTCGAACAAAAAGGGGTTAGTGGTATGAATAATAAAGAGCCAAGTCAGAAAGACATCTTAGCGCTCATTAATCAAATAAAAGACACACATGAACCGTATATTTTATATGAACAAAATATTTCTTCAAAAATAACCGATGTGATTCGTAAAGAGACCCAAACTCAACCTGTAAATTTTAATAATTTAGCAGTATTGTCTCAATCTCAATCAGAAGATCAAACACTCACTTTTCAATCCATTATGAAAAAAAATATTCAATCCCTCGATAAAGCATTAAACAAATAAAAAGGAGAGCAAGAAAGAATGTAACGCCATTCTTTCTTGCTCTCTTTTTTTATTTTTAATTTACCATCTAATATAACTTACAGTTGTATTGTAATATTCTTCAAAACCATGAATACCATCTGCACCACCAAGGCCAGATTCTCTCCAACCTGCGTGATAACCATTGACTGCTTCTTCTGCCTCACAATTCGCATACACTTCTCCAAATTTTAAACGTTCAGTAGCTGTCATAATTTCTTTTAAGTTTTCAGAGAAAATATAAGATGATAGACCAGCGTTAGTATCATTTGCCATATCAATAACGTCATCAAAGTTTGTATACGTAGTTATAGCAAGAACAGGACCAAAAATTTCTTCTTTAAAAGCACTATCAGTCGTTTTTACATGATCTAAAATAGTAGGAGCGTAGAAGAATCCTTCACGGTCTAATTTATAACCACCTAACACTAAATCTGCGCCATGTTTTACTGCTTCTTGAACTTTATCATCAATACTATCTAATTGTTTTTGATTAATGATTGCACCATAGTCAGTGTTTTCATCATATGGATCTCCAACTTGAAGCGCATCCATTTTATCTTTCACTTTGTTAATAAAGTCATCATGTACATCTTCATGAACAAAGATACGTTCTGGACATGTACATACTTGACCAGCGTTATTAATACGTGCAGTAACGATATAATCAACAGCTTTATCTAAGTCAGCGTGTTGTGTGACAAGAACAGGCGCATTTCCACCTAGTTCTAAGTTAAGTTTTTTAATGCTGTCAGCTGCGTTTTTGAATACAGCTTTACCTGCTCCCATACTACCTGTTAATGAAACAAGTTGAATATCTTTATGAGTTGCCAATTGTGTTCCAACTGTTTCGCCAGTACCTGGAACGATTTGAATAAGACCAGCTGGAATAGTTGAATCACGGAAAAGTTCAGCGATTTTTAATGTTAATAATGTTGTTTCTTCACTTGGTTTGATAACGACAGAACAACCCGTTACAATAGCTGGAATCACTTTACGCATAAGCACTAAAATTGGAGCATTCCAAGGTACAATACCAGCCGTCACACCGATTGGTTTTTTTGTCAGTTGAATAGTTTCATTTACTATACTATTTTGTAATACTTCACCTTTGTTACTCATACTTAAACTTGCCATATAATCAATGAATTCTATTGATTTATCAATTTCACCTTTAGCTTGTACTATTGTTTTACCTTGTTCTTTAACGTATAAATGAGCAATGTCATCTTTATGTTGTTCAAGTAAAGGAATTAATAATTTTACATGCTCAGCACGTGTAGGAGCTGGTACTTTTTCCCATTCAAGTTGAGCGTGTTTAGATTTTTCAATTGCGTCGTTTACCTCTTCTTCAGTAGCGAATGTAATCGTATCGATTGTTTCTCCCGTAGCAGGATTAATCACGTCCATTGTTTCGTTTGACTTACTTTCTACAAATTCATTATTAATAAATAGTTGATTGGTCATTAACGACACCTCCATACCTATTATTCCCGTAAAGTATTAAATTTAATCTATAAAAATAAAAGATTCAAAAGGAGATTAATGTGCTCCCTTTGAACCTTCTTTTTTTGAATATTTAAAATGTCTAACCCCTTTATATAAAATAGGAATGAGTAGAATAAAGCCAAATAACCCCATAATTGGAAATACTTTGCCAATGAGTGAAATAAAGCCGATAAATGTACAAATGAACGTCACGATTGTCATGACGATAATAAGTACAAAATATTGTTTTGAAAACGGTGTTGTGAAACGAGAGGCGAATGCGTACATTAAGCCTACAATAGTATTATAAATAACTAGAATCATAATAATAGACATGATAGTTCCCAAAATAGGTGAGATATGTCGTGCCAATAATAAGGTTGGAAGCGCTACGGATTTAATATCATTAAATTTTGTAATTAAGCCTAAATTAATCATTAAAAGTAAAAATGTAATAATGACGCCACCAATTAATCCACCCCAAATAGAAGCACGTTGGTCATGTAAACGTCCCCCCATGACACTTAGAAAACTGAAGGCAGCAGCAATTTGTAAACTGGCATAATTGATACCATCAAACCACCATCCAAGTGAAATAGATGATTTATGCTGTGCATATTGATTTGCACTTTCAAAGTCAAGATGGCCAGTTGCAAGATAATATATCGCAATAATTGTGACGACGATAACTAAGAAAGGTGTAACGATACCTAGTACTGCAATTAAACGATCAAATTTTAAAAATAATGTAACCAAAATAAGACTTACGAGAATAAGTGAACTAAGCCAATAAGGTAAATGAAAACTTTCTTGAATTGTAGATGCACCGCCCGCGCTCATAATAATAGCGAGTGAAAACAAAAATAATGTTAGGATAATATCAAATAATCGAGCAATCATAGGATGCAAGTAGTAATGAATGGATTCTGAATGATTATGTGATTTTATGTTGTAACCAGTATTTAAGACGAACATACCGCCAAGTGTGATGATTAATCCTGTAATAATAATCCCTAATACACTGAATTGACCGTTACTTGTGAAAAATTGGAATATTTCTTGACCCGTAGCAAAACCAGCACCAACGACAACACCTACAAAGGCAAATGCTACGATCATCGATTCTTTTAAAACTTTCATTTTTAAAAATCCTTTCTAAATCAAACACATGAGAATATATTAATCTATTTTAAAGGACATTTTGTTAAAAATAAATATTAAAGTTTACTTGTAATGAACATTGTATTTCTCAAAAATACATTCGAAAGAATTTGTATAAATTTTAAGTTATATGGGGTATATAATAGTTTATAGTTCTCATATAAATGTTATTAAAAAATGTAATAAATATACTATACAGTATTCAGTAAAATTTGATAGGATATTGCAATATATTCAATTTAAATAAGGAAGGTGTAGATATGTTATTTGATTTACCTGTAATGCTAGTTATTGTGTTATTTCTTGCATTAGGTATTTTCAGTCAATGGTTAGCAAATCGAATTAAATGGCCTTCGATTGTAGTAATGTCGATTGTTGGTTTATTAGTGGGACCTATATTAGGACTAGCAAATCCTGAGCATACGCTAGGTTCAGAGGTATTTAGTCCAATTGTATCTCTTGCGGTGGCAATCATATTATTTGAAGGAAGTAGTAATTTAGATTTTAGAGAATTAAAAGGCATTTCTAAGGCGGTTATACGTATTATTACGATAGGAGCCACAATTGCATGGGTGCTTGGCGCCATTGCCTTACATAAAATTTTAGGTTTTCCTATTTCTATCGCTATTGTTATGGGAGGATTACTTCTTATTACTGGACCAACAGTGATTCAGCCACTGTTAAAACAAGCCAAAGTTAGAAACAGTGTAGATACTGTCTTACGTTGGGAAAGTATTATACTTGATCCACTTGGTCCAATACTAGCATTAGCTGCATTTTATGTGTATCAAATAATTGGACAAGGTTTTGGATTCCAATTACTCTTTATATTTATTTTTAAAATGTTGGTTGTAGCATTAATTGGTTTTGGTGCTTCATTCTTCTTCAATTGGCTCATCCAACGCGATGTCATACCACAAAATTTAATGCCTTCTATTCAGTTGGTGTTTATATTGCTCGTGTTTAGCATCTGTGACCAAATTCTCGATGAATCTGGTTTATTAGCAGTAACCATTTTTGGATTAATGATGGCACGTTATAAACGACATGATTTAATTTATAAAGAGTCAGATCATTTTATTGAAAATATGTCTTCTATTCTAGTTTCAACGGTGTTTATTTTAATTACATCATCATTAACACCATCTGTATTGATGAATGTATTATCATGGAAGCTTGTGATTTTCTCACTTGTCATGATTGTGTTAGTACGTCCAATTGCGGTTTTATTATCTACCATTGGTACTGAAATCACTAAAAAAGAGCGTGCGCTTGTAGCCATGATGGCACCAAGAGGGATTGTTGTATTAACTGTAGCACAATTTTTCGGTGGATTATTCTTAAACGATAATATGAAAATGGCATCTTATATTACACCGGTAACATTTGGTTTAGTATTTATTACCGTAGTCATATATGGTTTTAGCTTTACACCAATAAGTAAAATGCTTGGTTTAGCAAGTACTGAACCTCCAGGTGTCATTTTAGTAGGTGAGAGCGAATTCTCTTATCACTTAGGTACACAGTTACAATCGCATGGTATTCCAGTTATGGTGTTTAACTTGTTTAGTAACACTTCTGATAAAGCTGAAGAACTCGGTTTTGAAATTTTTAAAGGAAATTTATTATCAAGTAGTGATCGTATGTATGCAGACTTAATTCGCTATAACAAATGCTTATTAATGACTAAATCATTTATTTTTAATAGTCTTGCATTTAATGAGTTAGTTCCAGAATTTGGATTAAATAATGTAAATATGATGCCAGTATCATTTACAGATGATCAAGCACGTAATAATTTAAATGGACCGCTTCGTAATCATATTTTATTTGATGAAAAGCATAGTCCAAGATGGTTTGACAATGTGATTACTAATCAAAATATTGTCGAAGTTCCAGCCTCTTCATATCATGATATTACAGATAAAGATATGATTATTTATCACATTAGTGACGATAAAGAAGCAACATTCCATAGGAGTACAAAATCAATGGATGAATATGACAATGGAACATATGGTATTTTAAGAAACGTATATCAATAATAAAAGCGCCCGGCGACCGTTCATTTGAAATGTCGCCGGGCATTATTATAGGTTTATTTTAAATATCTGTCGTGCATTAATAATTTTAACATGCGAATTTGTTCCATAATGTCTTTACCGACATTCGTATCTCTAATTTTTTTACGTTGTAATTCTTCATCAACGACACGTCGTACTGATAGTTCATCAGCACCATCAGATAAGACATTCTCTTTAGAATCAAAGAATTGGTGTGCTACAAGTTGCATACCAAATGAATTGTAAAGTAATGTGTAACCTGCGATACCTGTAGTAGATTGATATGCTTTTGAGAATCCACCATCAATGACTAACATCTTACCATTGGCTTTAATAGGATCTTCGCCATCGATTTCTTTTACTGGTGTATGTCCATTGATAATACGACCTTCATCAGGATTAAGTCCGAAATCTTTTAGCATTTTGCGAATCATATCTACATCTTCACGTAAGTAATAATACGGGTTTTTCGGTTCTTTATGAGACGCTTTATCTTCAATGAAGTAGCGCTCAAATGTAGTCATGGCACGTTTACCAAATAAAGAACTATATTTACCTGTCCATAAATACCATACAAGATCCGTAGATAAATCATCTGTTTTCTCTTTGTCGCTAAATGCTAAGCGTACGTGACGTTCAAAGACATCTAATAAATCACGGCCTTTATGTTTTACACCTTCAATTTCAAAAGCTTCCATTTCACCATGATCATCTACAGGAATGCAACCATGAATAAGAAGATTACCATTATAAGGGAGGTATAATTTACCTTTTTGCATTAGAAAGGCCATATGACGTTTTAATTTTTCAGATTGTTGGAAAGACAGTAATAATTTATTAACAACATCTTCTTCTTCTGGTAATAATGTTGCAGGATCTTTAGGATCCACAGTACTAAAGCAAGTATCTTTTAAAGGATACGTTTTACCATAAATTGTAATTTCGTTTGTATCATAATTTATTTTTTCTAAAACTAAACGGTCTTCCATTTCAAAACTTGGTCGACGTTTAATAATTGGCATTTCAAGCTTAAATTGAATCATTGCAATGGCTTGGTGAATCTTAGTGATTTGTGCTTCTTCGTGTTTAGATAAGCCCACTTTTTTATCCGGACGTTTTTTCGGTTTGAACGCTGGGTTATCACCATCGTAATGTTTTTCAGCTAAAGTGAGGAGGGGCCTTAAATTAATACCATATGCATCTTCAATAATATCTAAGTTATCGTAGCGTGCACATATACGTAGTAAATTGGCTAAACACACTTTAGAACCTGCATAAGCTCCAATCCAAAGTACATCATGATTACCCCATTGAATATCAACAGAATGGTAGTCAATTAATGTATCCATAATTTTGTCAGGTTCTGGACCACGATCGTAGATATCACCCACAACATGAAGATGATCGACGACAAGACGTTGGATGGTATACGATAATCCAATAATTAAATCATCTGATTGCTCAAGCTCGATAACTTGATTTAAGAGTGTTTCATAATACGATTTTTTATTATTAAATTCGTTATTTTTATAAAGCAACTCTTCAACGATATATGTATACTCTGAAGGTAAGGCTTTACGTAGTTTTGAACGCGTATATTTTGAAGAACAATACGTGATTAAATCAATCAAACGTTCGATTGTTAAGATATACCATTCATTTAACTCACGTTTTGAATTAAAGTCATTCTTAATGAGCTTTAATTTTTCTTCTGGATAATACACTAGCGCAGCTAAATCATCTATTTCTTTTTGGGATATATTACCTGCAAAGATATCGTTAATTTTAGCACGGACATTACCAGAGCCATTTCTTAATACGTGTTGGAACGATTTATATTCACCATGAAGATCGCTGACGAAGTGTTCAGTACCTTTTGGTAATTCTAAAACGGATTCTAGATTAATAATTTCTGTTGCAAGTTTTTCAGGACTATCAAATTGCTGAGATAGTAAATCTAAATACTTTTTCTTTAATTCACTTTCCGTAGATTGAGACATTTGATTTCACTCCTGTATGGGAAATTTATTAAATAGTAAGCTGAGTAATAAAACCGCTTACATAAATTATCGTTAAAAAGCATCACTTTTTCAACAGTGATGCTTAAATTGTTGTAAATTTAATTTGAAAGTAAAAGTAATGTACTTATTTAGCGTTATTTTTTTTGAAGAATAGACGATAGAGTACATATAGAATAATAATGATAAGAATCACATACATAAAGTAAGAATAGGTATGAATACCAGACATTAATACGTCGAAACTATCGCTAAGAAGACGACCAAGTAAAATTAAGGCAAAGTTCCAAATCGTTGTACCTAGTAATGATAACATCGTAAATGTTGCAACGTTCATTTTATTGATACCTGCTGGAATAGTGATTAATACACGTAAAACAGGAATGAAACGACATAATAGCACTGCCCACGCACCATAACGTTTAAACCAGTCGTTAGCACGTTTCACATCATTTCCTTTAAGTTTGAACCATTTACCATATTTATCAACAAATCGATAAATACTTTCTTCTTTAATTAAACGACATAAATAATACAAAATAAGTAAACCAATAAATGAAGCGATTGTTGAAATAATAAATAAAACTAAAATTGAAAGACCTGATTTAACTGACATTAAACCTGCAAATGTTAATATAATTTCAGAAGGAACAACAGGTAAGACATTTTCTAATAAAATAAGAATAAAAATGGCTGCATAACCCCATTGGCCTATAAAATTGGTAATAATTTGTTCCATTATAAAATTAAAAATCCTCCGTTATTAAACATTACTCGAATAAAAAATTCATAGTAAATTCATTATATAAGAATTTACTATGAATTGCTTGTTATAACATTATATGGATTGTACAACTCATTTTAAGGACTTTAAATATTGATGATACAATTGTTCTGCTTCATTATCATCTTCAACGCCATAAACATTCATTCTACCATCTTTGAATAAGGTGATTTCATAATTACCGTCTTTAATTAGTTTTGCAAATGAGGTTGATTTTACAATATCACCTGGGAAATGTTCAGCATAGTCAAAAGCAGTAGGTTGATATCTAAATAAATAGGTTTTTCCACATAAGCTTTCAATCTTCTGTTGTTGTTTCGTTTCTAATAATTCGTAATGAGCTTTACCACATACGTCACATTCAGCATCTTTTAAAACATCGATATTCATTGCTTTATAATCAATGTTAAATGCATCAAGAGTAATTAACTTATGAGAAAATCCATGACCAGATAAATAACGAATCGCTTCTGTGACCTCATAGCTTGCTACTTGTGTAATCACAGGTGGTAATACGCCGTTAATAGCACAACTCTCTGCACTGGTTGGAATTTGTTTTAATAAACATTTCAAACAAGGTCCTTTGAAATCAATGCCGTAAACGGTACCTTTACTGCCTACAGCAGCACCATACACCCACGGAATATGATGTTTGTGACAGGCTTCATTAATAAGATAACGAATTTTGAAATGATCCATACCATCAATGACAATATCAGGATTGACGGCTTTTAAAATATCCTCAATAGTTGTAGAGTCAATTTCTTGATAATAAGTTTGAACATTTACATTTGAATTAATGTGTTCAATCTTTTGTTTAACTGCGTGAACTTTAGGGACCATATGATGAGCATCATCTTCAGTATAGAGTGCTTGGCGATGTAAATTAGATAATTCAACGATATCCATATCGACAATGGCTAAATGATGTGCACCCATACGTGCTAAAAGCTCCGCAACGTGACTTCCTAACGCGCCTGCACCAAGTATTAAAATGGTTGCATTGGAGAGGGCAGTTTGGCCATCCTCTCCAAATGCATGGTAACGCAATTGACGGTTATAGCGTTGCATTATAAGAATCCTAAACCTTCAGTAGGGCTTGATGCTTGGGCTGTATATTTTACTGGAATACGTCCTGATTCATATGAGAGACGACCTGCATGAATACCAAGTTTCATTGCTTCAGCCATTTTAACAGGGTCTTTTGCACCTGAAACTGCAGTGTTTAAAAGAATAGCATCAGCGCCTAATTCCATCGCATGACACGCATCTTTTGGTGAACCAATACCAGCATCCACAATAACGGGAACATTTGAATTTTTAATAATGTAACTTAAATTAAGTTGGTTATTAATACCACGTCCAGTACCAATTGGAGAAGCAAGTGGCATGACAGCATGAACACCTAATTCTTCTAAACGTTTCGCTAATACGACATCATTAGAAATGTAAGGACATACGATATAACCTTTTTCTAATAACACTTTACATGCTTCATATGTTTCAAATGGATCAGGTAACAATGTTTCATCGTCACCAATCACTTCGACTTTAATCATGTCACATACGCCAGCATGTTTTGCAATTTCAGCGATACGAATCGCTTCTTCAGCAGTTTTAGCGCCGGCTGTATTTGGAAAAGTAATAAAGTCTTTAAGATTAATATTTGCTAATGGATTAGGTAAGTTTTTATCATATAAATTCATACGTCTTACAGCAAAAGTCAGCACATTCGCTTCTGCTGCTTCAATCGCTTTTGTTTGCGTAGCTTCATCTTCAAATTTTCCTGTACCTAATAATAAACGAGATTTAATTTCTAATGGTCCAATGTTAAACATTTTATCCGCCTCCAACAAATTCTAATAATTCTAATCGATCATCTTCACGTACTGTATGTTGATCGTAGTCTTCTTGTTTAATTAAAGTTTTATTATGTTCGACAATGACACGTTTAGGATCTAATTCAAGAGATTCAAGTACAGATGTAATAGATTGTTCTGAATCAAAATTGAATGTGTCCCCATTAATGATACACTTCATGATTTAACCTCCTTGAAGCACTAAATGATTCATATCGACGCGGTTTAACACCGGTGAGTATCCAATTGGCGATATCACGACCAATAATAGGCGAAAGTAAAATACCGTTACGATAATGACCAGAAATCACATATAAATCTTCATCAATACGGTCCATTATCGGTATTTCTCCTTCAGTATATGGACGGACACCAGACCATTGTTTAATGACTTTGCCGTGTGCGAGTTCTGGTATACGTTCATTTGCAAAGTGGTGTAACCAAGAGATACCATCGTCTGTATTACCAACTGAATAGTTATCAAACTCGCTTGTGGCACCAATTAAGAAACGATTTGGATATTTTGGTACGATGTAACAGCCATTGGTCATAAATACGGTTTCTTTTAAATCCAAATGATCATTTTCAATCAGTAAGACTTCACCTTTTACACCGACTACATCTCTAGGTAATGAGTATTGATTTAATAATTTAGATGTCCATGCGCCCGCTGCCACAATGACTTTCTTAGCTTGTAATGTGCCTTGTGACGTTTCAACATCGTAGTACCCATTTTGGCGATGAACAGATTGTACCTCTGTATTAAAATATCGCTTAATTTGACGTTGCTTTAAAGCTGTAAATAAAGCTTTAGTGTAGTGATTGGCATTAATTTGTCCATCTTGTGGAATGTAAATAGCCATTTCACTTGATGTTACTGTACCATTCGTTAAATGAGTAAGTTCCTCATCTGAAAGAACAATGACGCTAGAATCTAAACCGCTTAAAAATTGATACTGCTTTTCTAAACTTTCAACATCTTCAGGACGATTAGCCACTTTAATTAATCCTGAATTTTGAAACTGAATATCAATACCTGTCTCATCTTCTAAATCTTGACATAATTGTGGAAAGAGACTTCGTGATTCAAGAGCAAGTCTAAATAAATCAGTATCTTCAGTAAATTCATTTTGAGCACCTAACATACCACCTGCTTTATATGATGCGTGTTTACCTGGCACGTCACGATCGATAAGTGCAATGTCAAGGTGAGATTGGCTTAATTGTCGCGCAATAGACATGCCAATCACGCCCGAACCTATGATTAAAACATCATGCATCTTTCAACCACTCCTTTCGCAACAGTTCAATTTGTTGTAAAGATGCGTTCATAAAAAAAGAAATCGCACAAATTCCTTTAAAACCATGAGGTAATTGAGGAATCGTTTTTTCAGTGATACCTCCAATGGCATAAATTGGAATAGGAATCTCTAGCACACGTTGAATCTCTGCTTTTGATCGAGGCAATTGATTAGGTTTTGAAGGTGTCTTAAAAATGTGTCCAAAAAAAACATAATCAAGATCGTGTTCATAAGCTGCTTTAACAGATTCAATTGAATGTGTAGACATACTCACTTCAATCTCTGGATGTATGGATTTATAGCTAAATGCATCTTCATCCATTTCTCGAAAATGAATATGAGAGAGATGAAGTTGTTCAAGTAAATGTACATCACTATGAATAATGATTTTTGATTTATGAAATCCTTTTTCTATAAGTGTTTTTAAAAATGAAGACAAGTCACTTGATGACATGGGAGTACGAAACAATAACCCATCTATTCCATCCGAGATATCAAGAAAATGTTGTACATCATCATTGGTTAAATCTTTATATTTCGTTATCGCTATAAAAATGAACATCACTCCTTAGTAAACAAAAAAACGCTATTTCCCTGTAGTAGGGAAATAGCGTTTTGCTTAACTTTATGATATCCTAGTCGCCACTTTCCTACGCCAGTACAAACTGGATCAGGTTCCAGGAATTATAAAGTTCGTTCTTTACTCTCAGCCTTAAACAAAGGCACTTCCAGTGGATCGTTTATTCAGTTGTGTTTAAAATAAACATCAGCATTTTTGCTTCATTTTTATTCTACAACCTTTTTTAATAGAGTTCAAATACAAAAATAAATTAGATTTATAGTAATATACTTTTTAATCAAGAAACCACGTTTTATATAGCCATGTATAAATTAAATAAAAAATATTCAAAAAGTAATTGTAAACGTTTACAAAAACTGTTAATATTATAAAAAATATATCAGAAAGCCTATGAGATGAGGCTCGAAAGGCGGTTGGAAACAACAGGGAAAGACGTGATTGGGAGTTTTCATTGTCAACGTATAAGTAGAATCAACACAATTTTAAAGGGAAGCAGGAAAAATAATTATGGTACAAAGACAAAAGAAAAGTAAGGTTCGTTGGTATTTCGCTATCGCATTCTTTATTATTGGGGTTATTGCATATATGGATAGATCTAATATCTCATTTATTGCACCTCAAATGATGGAAGATCTTCACATGACAAAGCAACAATTTGGTTTATTAGCTTCATTCTTCTCACTGGGTTATGCATTGATGCAAGTCCCTTCAGGTATGTTAGCAGAGAATTTTGGTCCGCGTAAGATGATTTCAATCGCATTATTATGGTGGAGTGCATTTACAATTTTAACGGGAATGATTAAACATCATGGTCTATTATATTTAGTACGTTTCTTATTTGGTATCGGAGAAGCGCCAATGTATCCATCTAATGCAGTATTCAATTCAACTTGGTTTGCTAAAGATGAAAAAGGGAGAGCATCGAGTGCGTTGTTAGCAGGATCATATTTCGGTCCAGTATTAGCACCAGTAGTTACCATCGCAATTGTTAATGCATTTAACTGGCAAGCTGTATTCTATATTTTCGGTGCGGTTGGTATTGTGATTGCAGCACTTTGGGCAATTATTGCAAAAGATTTACCTGAGCAACATCGCATGGTCAATGAAGCAGAAAAACAGTATATCATGCAACATCGTGATTTAGTAGAAACAACTAAATCCGTAGCACCTTGGAATCAATTTTTTAAACGCATGAGTTTCTATGCCATTGCAGGGCAATATTTCGTAGTTCAATTTGTTATCGCTCTATTCTTAATTTGGTTACCTACTTATTTAACTGAGCAATATCATGTACAATTTAAAGATATGACAATTAGTGCTTTACCATGGTTTATTATGTTTATTTTAATTTTATCTGCGGGTGCGATTTCAGATAAAATTTTGCATAGCGGTCAAAGTCGTTTTGTAGCGAGAGGGTTAATTGCAATTGTTGGCTTTATCGTATTTGCTATCTCCATCTTCTTTGCAGTTCATACACAAAACTTATATGTGACCATCTTTTGGTTATCACTTGGCTTAGGTGGTATGGGTATTTCAATGGGAATGAGTTGGGCAGCAGCAAATGATATTGGACGTAACTTTGCTGGTACAGTATCTGGTTGGATGAACTTATGGGGAAATATTGGTGCGTTAATCAGTCCATTTTTAGCAGGTGCATTAGTATCATCACTTGGCTGGACAATGACATTCCAATTATTAATTATTCCAGCGGTGATTGCAGCTGTATTATGGTTCTTCGTTACACCAGACAAACCATTGATTAAAGACGAAAGTAGACATATTAAATAAAATTTACACATTATCCACAAAAGTGAAAGCCTCAGACATCATCAGTTGTCTCAGGCATTTTTAATATATTGACTGTCGATGATTGAATTGAAAATCAATGTTACCGCGCTTCTTCCTACTGTTTTCTTTTTATAATATCCGGGTAAAACGTTATAATTATATTTGGAAGGTGATTATATGATTATTATTAATGCGAAACTTAAAATTAAAGAAGATGTGCGTAATGACTATTTAGATTTAATGAACAAATTAGTTCAAAGTTCACGTCAAGAACCGGGTAATACATTTTATGCTCATTATGAAGATGTAGCAGAACACAACACATTCGTTGTTGTTGAAAATTATAAAGACCAAGAAGCGGTTCAAGCACATAACCATTCAGATCATTTCAAAGCATTTAGTGAAAATATAGGAAAATATGTCGCTGAAGAACCTGTCATTGATGTAGCAGAAACAAAATAATAACTAAACTTGCCTTGTCTAAGTGATATTTGTGCTTAGGCAAGGCGTTTTTCATGTTATGATAAGATGTATGAAAAATGAAAGGAAAGATAGTAGTGGGACATGTGATTGCTTCATTAATAAGGTTTGATAAGCCTAAAATTAATCTATGGAAAGGTATACGCCAAGGATTATTAATGATTATCCCAACATTGATAGGGTATTTACTAGGACATTTTAGTTTTGGTCTACTCGTAGCAACCGGAACTTTGGCACATACTTATGTATTTAAAGGTTCAGCACAATCAATGTTAAGAACAGTCATTATTTGTACGTTATCCTTTACCATTTGTATGATGCTTGGAACATTAACTGTCAATCAGCCAGTTCTGTACGGCGTATTATTATTAATCGTTACTGTCATTCCATTCTATGTATTTAATGTGTTAAAAATTGCGGGTCCTTCATCCACATTCTTTTTAGTTACATTTTGCTTATCGAGTAACTTACCTGACGCTCCAGAACAAGCACCGATTCGTGGCTTAGCGATTTTTATTGGAGGAATGTTAGCGACATTAGTCGTCATTTTAACTATTGTATTCCAAAAACAAAAAGCTGAAGATCGAGCGATTACCTCTGACTTTCAGACGATTAATAATTTAATGCATCACTTTAATGATGCTGAAAAATTTAAAGACATTTCACAAGACACAGTAACGAAGTTTAAAAATTCAGAGAAACTATTGATTACATCGACTACTGCGATGAGTGAAAAGTTAAGTTCTCGCTTTGAAAAGTTATTGCTTCTTCATACGTCAGCCCAAGGAATTTATGCCGAGTTACTTGAACTAAATGAAAAAAATATTCGTCCCATCCCTCAAGAACTGATTGAGATGATGGATATGATTACAAGAAATGCCTATAAATTATCTTCAAAACGAGAAAAATGGACTAAAAAAGTCGATGTGGATGAACCATTTGAAAGTTTGATGCAACACATACTTAAAATAGACGAAATTGCACAATTACAACCAGAACAAATAGAATCTGAAGCGAGTATTCGTAAGCCATTATATAGTAAACGTATCGTTCAAAACTTAACACTCGATTCCATTATTTTCCGCAATGCATTAACGTATGCTGTTATTATGGGCGCAGCTATTTTTGTCTCGTTATTTTTCAATATCCAACGTTCATATTGGATTCCATTATCCGCCCATACAGTATTATTAGGATTAACGACGATTCGGATGTTAGACCGTTCATTAGCACGTGGTCTTGGAACAATTGTAGGGACTTTACTTCTATCAGCCATACTCTTTTTCCAACCTCATTTAATTGTCGCAGTCATTTTAATGGGGCTGTCTGCTATGATGACAGAAGGATTTGTCGCAGCAAATTATGCGTTTGCAGTTATTTTTATTACAACACAAGTCATCCTGTTAAATGGTTTAGCCTCTGGTAATTTATCCATTGATATTGCGTATACACGAATTGTTGACGTATTGATTGGGATTGTGATTGCGGTCATTGGTGTTTTAATCATTAATCGAAAAAATGCGTCAACCATGTTACCTACTGTGATTGCAGAAGTGGTACGTAAAGAAGCGGTTATTTTCCAATATTTATTTTCAGAAAATAAATACCAAGATACAGCACGTGATAGAACAGAAAGTTTATCATTATCTGTAAAAATGAATAACATGACACAAGTGTACAATTCAGCCAATGGTGAATTATTCTCAAGTAAAGAGGCCATTCGTTATTATTATCCAAGTATTTTTGCCTTAGAAGAAATTAGCTTTATGTTAATGCGTGCAATGCAAGACAAACAACGTCAACGCATTTCAGATAAACAAATGGGAGAATATCTTGTCACATTTGAAAATGTAGCAAAACACTTTGAATTGCGCGGTAGTCTTAATGAAAAAGAATTGACGGATTTACCACAGTATAATTATTTAAAATCTGCCTTAATGAAGTTACAAGATAATTGTGTAGCAACACGTAAAGACGTTGATCATACAAATCATCAGAAAACGGTGGACGCTTAATATCAATGTATGACGTTTCATTATAGCGTAGGGTGGTAAAGCTTACTAAACACTATAGAGGAGCGTGACATCATGCCTTGGACAATGGATGATTATCCACAAACTTGGAAACATTTAGATGAATTAGAGCGTAAAAAAGCAATTGATATTGCAAATGCGATGTTAAAAGACGGCTACAAAGAGGGAGACGCTATTCCTATTGCAACAAAACAAGCAGAAAAGTGGTACAAAGATGCCAATAAAGAAGAATTAGAAGAATTAAAACATAAACATATTACCCAACATCAAAAAGATCCATCAGCACGACCTGAACTGAATGATGAAGATGTTCATGTATATTATGAAGATCATGAATGGAAAGTCAAAACAGAAGATGCAAAACAAGCATCTGATACATTTAGTACTAAAAAAGAAGCAAAACAACGTGCTAAAGAAATTGCTGATAATCGTGGTACGCAAGTGATTGAACATCAAAAAGATGAGTAATGTATAGAGTCCGAGTAGCAATTAAACCTGCTATTCGGCTTTTTTTATGACTAAATGACTCAGACTAAATGAGTAGCGTAAAGTCTAGGTTATCATTTTTAGTTCACTTAAGAGTTAGATATAATATACAGTGATGATTAAAGGAGGCAACAAATATGTACGTAGAGAGAAAACCATCATTGTACATTGAAGAGTTACGCAGTGAATTCAAAGAAAATATTAATAAGTTTAAGAATGGAGATGAAGCATTCGATAAACTCGTGGGTTTCGTAGAACTCGATCATTTATACTCTTCTGCATTAAAAGAGATTAGTACAAAATTAGATATTTTAGATGACAATTTTAATCATATTTACAAACATAATCCAATTCATCATATGGAACGTCGCGTCAAAGAAATGACGAGTTTAGTTAAAAAATTGCAACGTAAAGGTTTAACTATAGATGCAGAAACAGCGAAAACCAATATTTTAGATATCGCTGGTATTCGTGTGGTATGTAATTATCTTGAAGATATTTATGTGATTGAGAAATTATTATTAAAACAAGAGGACGTTAAATTACTTAAACGTAAAGATTATATTCAACACCCAAAAGAAAATGGTTATCGCAGTCTTCATATAGTCGTGTCGATTCCAGTCTTTCTAGCCGATAGAGTAGAGGCTACACCAGTAGAAATTCAAATTCGAACAATTGGTATGGACATGTGGGCAAGTTTAGAACATAAAATTCGTTATAAAAATAATACCAATACTGAGGACTATAAAGATAAACTTAAAGAGTGTGCAGTAGAAATCTCAGATGTCGAAGCAAAAATGCAAACCATTCACTCAGAGATTCAAGATAAAGATAAATAGTTTAGTAATATAGCGAAACGATAGAAACGTATAGCTATTGTTTCGCTTTTTTATGTAAGATAAAATGATATATTTTTATGATAAAATAAATGAATAGTAATATATATTTTTTGGGGTTTTAAAATGATTGAGCAGAATTTTAAGTCACAACGATATGAACTAAAACAATTTAAGGGTGAACACATTGAAGTCGCATTTGCCGGAAATAAGGATGCAGATAAAACCATCGTATTTATACATGGAGCAATGATGACATATCGCATTATGTTGTTATTTGAACCTTATTTTAGAGACAACAACCTGATTTTTGTTAATTGTCCAAGTAGAGGCAAAAGCTCTAACATTGTAAGAGAACAACATACGTTAGATGATTATTCTGAGCGTATCAATGATGTGCTTTCACAAGTTATAGAAACATACGGTATTAAAAATTTAGTTATCATAGGTTATTCTATGGGAGGAATGATTGGCACACGCTTATTAAAATTTAATACTTTGCCTATTTCACATCTGGTTTATTTAAATAGTGCTGCACGTATTACACCGAATCAAAGCATGTTGTCACGTTTATTTACTTCAAATAGTAAAAGAAATCATTTTAAAGATGAGATGATTGCTTTTAAAAATTTACCGCAATATATTTTGAAAAAATCTTTTCATAACAAAAATAATAGCATTCGTAATTTATTTTCATATATTGCACCCATTAAAACGATTATTACAGATATCATTTATTCTACAAACGCAGATTACCTTCCAGATATAGAAGAAATAGAACAATTTCCTAAACTTTTATTTATTTCAGGTGAAGATGACGAAATCATTCCTTACACGGATTCACAAGAAACAATGAAAATGTATAAAAAATATGGCGGTGAAGTAAATGAAGTCATATATTCTGGTATCGGACATATCGACTTTCCTGCTGTCTTGGATAATCTGCCTAATGGCACAATAGGTATTATTGACCACATTAAACAGTGGATTCAAGAAGAATGAGACCTCCGGCAGACTTCATAAGCAAATGTTAAAATAATACTTGCTTATGACGTAGCGTCATTAGCTATGTTAACAGTAGGAGGTGAATGATATGTCACACTATACGATTGGAGAATTGGCAAAACAGAGTAAAGTCACGATTCGAACATTACAATATTACGATCGAAGAGGATTACTTATAGCTCATCGACAAACTGACTCTAATCGCAGATATTATACTGACGAACATGTAAAGCAGCTTGAACTGATTTTAGTATTAAAACAATTAGGATGTACGTTAGATGAAATAAAGACATTACTTGATGAAGATACAAATATGAACACGTTTAAAACATTACTTTCATTGAGAAAAGATGCGTTACATTCAAAAGTAGAGATGTACAGTCATACGTTAAATCAAATTGAAAAAGTCGAAACATACATTTCTGAACAGTCAAGTGCGCCTATAGACCATCTTACTGACATAGATGACGCTATGAAACAAGAATATAAAATAGCATACTTTAGAAAAAAGATTTGGATAAGTGCTGGCATCTTAGGGATCATACAATATAGTGGTTTACTATTAAGTCTATTAAGACGTTCAATTAAGCCATTGATTGTTATATTACCCATCTTAATCACATATGCCATTGTGCTGACAGCAATATATTTAAAAAAGGTGTTATATCTGTGTCCGAATTGTCACCATACATTTAAACCTACATTAGGTGCTTTCGTAAAAGCGAAACATACACCTAAAACAAGACAATTAACATGTCCTAACTGCCATCAAACACATTATTGTATCGAAGTATACCAAAACGAATCGTAATAAACACCTGGCTTATAATGGTTCTACGTCAAATCGGACTGATGAGTCCAAAT
>NZ_KV826333.1:0-10577 GCF_001835895.1 Staphylococcus sp. HMSC034C12
CTTGTTGTGTTGATGGTTCTTCTGTTGTTGATGTTTCTGCTGAGTCAGGTTTATTAGCTGAATTACTATCTACAGTTTCATTTGTAGCGTCTGCAGTATTTTCAGCAGCCTGCGCTTCATGATCGGCGCCAAAAATCAATGTAGCACCAACTAATATTGAAGCTGTTCCTACAGTGAATTTTCTTATGGAGTACTTATTTAACTTATTAGAAATAAAATCCAATCTCTTGTTAATAGGACCTTGTCTTCTTTTACTCATAATTACCTCCTAATAATTAAATTATTCACATTTAAAATGTAAACTACATATAATGTTATATGTAAATACACTTCTAGCATAGTGCATTTTATCATTTAACACAATACTTTTAAAAAATTTTACAATAAAAAAATAAATATTGGGTCATACAATAGATAGGTGTTTTTAATCTTTTTAAGTCAATTCACTTAAACAAGTTATAATTATCTACAAATGATATACAAACTTTCTCGTTAAATAAAAAAAGAGCGATACTTATCGCTCTTTAAACTCGTTTCTTCCTTTATAAATGTATTTTTTTACATTATTATAATTTATTTTAAATGTTCGTACGGACTGTTATTTACAAATGATACAATTTGATCAACAAATAATTTTGCGCGTAATTGGAATTCTTCGTCATTTAAATACAGTGTACCGTCTTCTAATTTTGCATAGTCCGAATCGTGTGTTGCAATTTGTGTAGGTACAGCAATACCTAATAAACTACGAACAATGACACGTAAATGTGAGAGTGGTTCTGAACTTACGATACCGCCACTGTTACCAATTAAGCCCACTGGTTTCATTTTGACATAATCCATATTAATGTGATCTAACGCATTTTTTAAAATGCCTGAGTATGAACCATGATAGTTTGGCGTACCAAAAATTAGGAAATCCGCTTCCATCGCTTTATCTTGGAACTCTTTTGTATTCGCTTTAATTTCCTCTGTTGAATGTGTTGTTCCTGAAAAATCAAGTTGATTTAATGGTCTTTCAGCTAAATCAAAAATATCTACGTCGACATCATGATTATCGAATTGTCCTGTTAAATATTTAGCTAGTGCATTGGTATGTGAACCTACTTGTGCACTTCCTACTACGATAAGTCCTTTCATTTCGTTCTAACACCTCTTCAATATTATTTATTTCTCTTCAGTTAAAACTTTCATAATTGCTTTACCTACACCACTATGTTCATTGGTATCTGTAACCAATTTAGCTATAGCTTTCACTTCGGGCATCGCATTGTCCATCGCAACAGGATAGCCTACGCGTTCAAGCATGGATACATCGTTTAAATTATCACCTAACGCCATAACATCTTGTAAGTCAATATGAAGTTGATTAGCAATAGTTTCTAATGCAATTCCTTTTTGAGCATCTGAATGCGTAATTTCTAAATTACCACGTGATGATGATGAAACAGCAAGACTTGATATGGCCGATAATTCTTTTCCAATACGTTCAATTTTTTCAAGATCTGGATTAAACGCCAGTACTTTCATTATCAGTTCGCCCGGAATATCTTCAATATCCTTGTAATTATCGACAATTTTGAGTGTACCGTTATCTATACGTTTTTGAATCCCTGCTTTAATCTTTTCAACATCGCCTTGTTGGCCTGCATTTCTTGCAATATCTAAATAGATATCTAAATCACGTGTTGGATCTTCTGTATAAATACCTCTATTCGTATACACTTGGTAGTACACGTCTTCCCGATCAAGAATCGCTTTAATTCGTTCTACTAATTCATGATTTAAATGAGAGGTATTCATAATATTGAATGATTCATCACGTACTTCTGCACCATTTAAACAAATATAAGGCACTTTTAAATCTGTTTCAGCCATGGGCGTGCTTGCTTCATAAAACGCACGACCCGTTGCAATGACTACTGTAATCCCTTTTGATTGAGCATATTTAATCGCGTTAATATTTTCTTCTGAAATTTCATGTGCTGCATTTAACAGTGTCCCATCCATATCTGTTGCAATCAGTTTAATCATGCCGTTACCTCATTTCATTAGCTCAACTTACAGCTATTATATTTTAGAACATACATATTCAGTGAACACAATTACAAAATTTAAATTTGTTTTACCGTTCCTATTTTAACAAATTTACCATCTTTTGTACGGTGATGTGTTTCTTTTAACTTTTTTAGCTCTTAAATCACGGAAAAATTGTCTCAATAAATTGCTACACGCTTCTTCTAACACACCCTGTTCAACAATTGCACGATGATTAAATTGTGGTTGTTGTAGTAAATCCATTAAACTACCACTGCATCCTCCTTTAGGATCCATCGCGCCATATACAACTCGTGGTATACGACTCATTACAACCGTTCCAGCACACATGACACAGGGTTCTAATGTGACATATAATGTACAATCTTCTAAACGCCAACTTCCTATGACTTTAGCTGCCCGTTCTATTGCTAAGTGTTCAGCATGAGCAGTAGGCTGTTGCAGGGTTTCTCTTAAATTATGAGCACGTGAAATAATGTCGTTATCTTTAACGATCACTGCTCCGATTGGAACTTCACCAAGCTGTCGAGCCTTTTTCGCTTCTTCAATTGCACATTTCATGTAAAATTCATCATTTGTCATATGTGTCATCCCTTACTTATGATAAAATACTCAATGTCTATTTTAACATTTGGAGATGTAATTATGAATAAACCATTTATTGCAATAGAAGGTCCGATTGGCGTTGGTAAATCGTCTCTTACTCATAAAATTAGCCAAACCTTTAATTATTATGAAGAAAATGAAATCATTAATGAAAACCCCTTTCTTTCTGATTTTTATGATGATATTTCAAAATGGAGTTTTCAAACTGAAATGTTCTTCCTTTGTAATCGTTATAAACAAGCACAAGATATTGCAAAAATTAATCAAGGTGTGGTAAGTGATTACCATATTTATAAAAATAGAATATTTGCGCGCAATACACTTAACGAATCAGAATTTGATAAATTCAATCGTATTTTCAATATTTTAACTGAAGATCTTGAATTACCTAATATGATTATCTTTTTAGATGCTGATTTAGATGTACTGAAACGTCGCATTGCTAAACGTAACCGTAGCTTTGAACATCAAATTGAAGATAGCTACTTACTTAATTTAAAAAAGGATTATTTATCATTTTATGAAACATTAAAAAACGAAGGTGCTAATGTGATTTTAATCGACACTTCTGATTTAGATTTTGTACAAAATGAATCAGATTATCAATTGATTTTAAACCAAATTAAACCCATGATAGGAGATATAACATATGAATAATTACGGTATCCCTCAAAATGCAATTATTACAATTGCTGGAACGGTAGGCGTAGGAAAATCTACATTAACCCAAGCGCTTGCTGATAAACTCAATTTCAGAACTTCATTTGAAAATGTAGACCATAACCCCTACTTAGATAAATTCTATAATGATTTTGAACGTTGGAGTTTCCATCTGCAAATTTATTTTTTAGCTGAACGTTTTAAAGAACAAAAACGCATGTTTGAATACGGAGGAGGCTTTATACAAGATCGTTCTATTTATGAAGATGTTGATATTTTCGCAAAAATGCATGAAGAACAAGGAACAATGAGTAAAGAAGATTTTAAAACTTACTCGGAATTATTTGAAGCAATGGTTATGACACCCTATTTCCCTAAACCAGATGTTTTAATTTATTTAGATTGTGATTATGATGAAGTGATCGACCGTATTCATCAACGTGGCCGCGATATGGAAATGAATACTGATCCGGTATATTGGAAAAAGTTATTTAAACGCTATGAAAATTGGATTAACAATTTTAATGCTTGTCCCGTAGTAAGAGTGAACATTAATGAATATGATATTCATGAAAATCCCGACTCTTTAGATCCAATTATCGACAAAATTGCACATATTATTCAAACATATCGAAATGTCGATCATCGATAAAAAAAGAGAGACAGACTTTACTGTCTCATCTAGGCAAGAAGGACTAGAATTAAAAAATTGGTATAAACACATTTTTAATTCAGTCCTTGCCTGCCAATATGTTATAAATGTAGAAAATAACAATTGATACTTTAATCACTTTGTGTTTAATTACTTTGTGTATATTTTTTTAATACTTCTGGTACACTCACAGCTGTTTCAATCACGTAATCAGCATCCACAAGTTCCTCTTTTTTTGCGATACCACTTAATACACCAATGGCTAAACCTAACTTTGCATTCACTTTAGTCTTCATATCATTATTTGTGTCACCTACAATGGCTACATCTTCCGGTTTAACATCGTAATGATCAAAAAGTGGCTTCAGTACTTCAGGATTGGGTTTTTCAGCCGCATGCGCTTCAGTAGAAATGACTAAATCAAACGCATCTTTAGAATCTGTTTCTTCTAAAAATTGTGTCACCCCTTTTTCAGAGTCACTAGTCACAATACCAATTTTATATCCTTCATGTCGTAATGATTGAATCATATCATAAACGCCATCTATCCAGTTATTTTCTGGTTCACGGCTATCTACTAATGTTTGACTTGTATCACGCGTCCATTTAGAAACATCTTTACCTGATTCGTCATTAAGTGCATGAACAATTTCATCTAACGATCCTGAACCCATAACAGAATCTGGGCGAATCGTATCTTTAACAACGCCTAATTTGCGAAGCGTTGCTTCTTTATTCGCTACAGGAAATGTCTCTAGGAAACTATTTACCAAGCGTACGCCAATTTTTTCCCAACTATGATCAAATTCAATTAATGTACCATCTTTATCAAATAATATCCATTCCATTTATATATACACTCCTTATTTTGTATTTCATTGTAATATACATTGTTCTTTTAAGTATAGTAAAAGAACTGCTTAGCATACGTTTATAAAAAAAGCCATACCTCTCTAGGCATGACTCAACTAAGAATAATATAAAACTAGTTTTGAATAACGTTGGCATTACTATGCCTCAACGGGAATGAGACTATGTGTAAGGGAATAGTCTTTAAAAATATCATACATCACTTCATTTTTATTGTCTACAACAAGTTGACATATATCAACATTTCATTTCATTATATATTTATAATCTTACAGGTGCTATATTAAAAAATTCTACTTTTCCACAGTTTTTGCATTCTGTAATAAATGTTTTAATATTTGATGTTTCAGTATTATCATCACCTCTTATTTAATGTATCTCAATGTTAATTCGTTATAATTTAAATTATATATTAAGAAACACGCTTCTTATTTAGTAACTATATTTAAATAAAAAGCGTGCTTTAATAGTATTTAATGAAAATATATATTCAATTCGATTAGGGGGAAACAATTAATTTCTCGGTTCACCATTTACAAGAATACCACTTACTAAATCATATACTTTTTTAATGAAATTAAAGATATCTAACATGGTTTTCATCTCCTTAAATATGTTTACAATTAATAGTTTAGTACATATTTTAATTTATAGGGGATTTCTGCCTAAATTGATATGATTCATGCTAAAGTGTCTTGATTTCCCTATTATTTCATATTAAATGTTGCGTAGAAGTCCAAATTATTCATCAAATTCCAAAAAAATAAAAAAGATGTATTGAAAAATAATAAAAAATTTGCCTTATTGCTTTTATATCTATAAGTGGTTTAATTAATAGATAATACGGTGATTATAATCTTCACTAAAAAAATATAAAATTCTATAAAATATCTTTGTAATATGCTATTGAGTAATTTTAACAATGATATTCATCATATCATTACTAAAAATGAAAGGATATATTCATGTTAATCGTTATTTTTATTTTATTCGGAATCGGAATTGGATTATTTATATTTAGTTTCTTCTTAGCACAAAATGAAGGACTCGCTTATAAAACAATTAGCCGAGGGTTTTCAGCATTATTTGTATCACTTGGTATATTAGCATTAATGGGGTATCTTATTAATTTTATTTCTTCACATTATTTAAATATCTAATTCCTTATATCTTCTATTCTCAAAAAAGAGGAAAGACATCATTTAAAGTTGTCTTTCCTCTTTTTCAATTTACTTTATTTTATTATTAATATCTTGATTATACTTGACTCAAATATATATCGTATTAATACTCTAAGATTATCCAAATCGCTAATAAAAATTGGATCCAAGCAATCAAACAGGACAAAATCATAATTAGCATTACTTTCATTGAAACTTAGTCTTACTAGTCGTGTACTAGTGAGACTTTTTTCACATACAAAAAGGAGCTTTATGCCCCTAAAGATCTATATCATTTAAATGAATTTCAAATGTTGAGATTACCTAAGTAATAATGGTATTAGGTATATGGTATTTGTAATAGAAGAAAAACACTAAGTCAAGGGTTGTCATTTAGGTAATCTCATTACTTATTATTACATAATAAAATTTAATTAACTATACTATTGAAATAAAAAATAATATTTTTTACATTTAAATCTAATTAATTATTAAAATGATAAAAAAATGTTTATCTTTATTTGTAAAGGGTATAATTTAATTATCAGAATATTTCGTTATAATATTTTGCTCTTTATTTATTTTACATCACCACTCTTACTTAGTTCGACATAAGCTATGTTAAGAGTGGTTTTTTTATGCAAAAAAGAAACCAACTCACTTTTTGATATACCCCCAAAAGTTGTTCTAAAATAAAAAACAACAAGCTAGAAACCGCGTAGTTATAACGTTTCTAGCTTGTTTTTACAAGTTATTTATATTCCGGCACAATGACTCTCCAACCATGTTTATCTTCTAATTTACCACTTTGGATACCAGTGTATGTGTCATATAATTTTTTAGTGATTTCTCCAGGTTCGTTATTATTAATCACAATTTCTCTATCTTCATATTTTAATGTACCTACTGGAGAGATGACTGCTGCCGTACCAGAACCAAATACTTCTGTTAATTCACCTTTATCGTAAGCTTCAAATAATTCATCAATAGATACTTTACGTTCTTCGACTTCATAGCCTAATTCTTTTGCTAATTCGATAATTGATTTACGTGTAATACCAGGTAAAATACTACCATTTAACGCAGGTGTTACTAATTTACCATTTTCAACGAAGAAAATGTTCATACTACCTACTTCTTCAACATATTTTTGTTCAACGCCGTCCAACCATAATACTTGATCATATCCTAAGTTATTCGCATTGGTTTGTGCTAATAAACTTGCAGCATAGTTACCTGCTACTTTAGCAAAACCTACCCCTCCACGAACTGCACGTACATATTCATCTTCAACATAAATTTTTGTTGATTTTAATGTATCACCGCCGTAGTAAGCACCTGATGGAGATAAGATAATTAATAATTTATATTTTTTAGAAGCACGAACACCTAAAATACCTTCTGTAGCGAATACGAATGGACGAATATATAAAGATTGACCCTCGCCTTCTGGCACCCAATCACGTTCGATATCGACAAGTTGTTTCAAACCATCTAATAATAATTCTTCATCCACTTTAGGCATTTCTAAACGCGCTAATGAATCATTGATACGTTTAAAGTTTTGATCTGGACGGAATAATACGACGTCACCATTATGTTTATATGCTTTTAAACCTTCAAATACAGCTTGACCATAGTGTAAACTTTGTGCTGCTGGAGAAATTTCAAACGGTGCATAAGGAACAATTTTTAATTCTTGCCAACCGCCTTTTTCTTCATCATAATCTACACTTAACATATAGTCAGTAAAATATTGCCCAAATCCAAGATTTCCTTCTGGTTTTTCTTTAAGTGTGTCACGTTGTTCAAATTTAACTTTTTCTGACATGTTGAAGCCTCCTAATATATTTCATCAATAAGATTTAATATAAATTATAGCAATCTCAGATAGTCTATTCAATAAATTTTCTAAAAATTCAAACAAAATAAAAATGAAACCCTTTTCTTTTTTACTCTTTAAAAGAGAGTCAAATTCCAAAGCACCTTTTTAATTATGGACTTATGTCTTTTCTTCATTTTCTTTAATCGTTCGTATCATTGTTTCTGTCATTTTAGCCAAATGATATTTTGGATTAAAGCCCCATTCTTTTCGAGAATAACTGGTATCAATATTATCTGGCCACGTATCTGCAATCATTTGTCTTACTGGATCGACATCATAATCTAATGTAAATTCTGGAATATGTTTCTGAATTTCTTTCTTAATCATCTCAGGTTCAAAACTCATTGCGCTTAAATTATAACCATTGCGTGTTACAAGTGTCTTACTATCCGCTTCCATAAGTTGAATAATCGCATCAACGGCATCGTCCATATACATCATATCCATATACGTATTTTTAGCGATATAGCTCGTGTAGTGACCATGTCTAACCGCTTCGAAATATATTTCTACTGCGTAATCTGTAGTACCTCCGCCTGGCTTTTTGGCATGTGAAATGAGCCCTGGAAATCTTACACTACGTGTGTCGACGCCAAATTTTTTAAAGTAATATTGGCATAATAATTCACCTGCAACTTTATTTATTCCGTACATTGTTGTCGGTTGTTGAATCGTATTTTGAGGTGTGTTTTTCTTAGGTGTAGACGCACCAAATGCCCCAATTGAACTTGGCATAAAGAAATGTAAGTCATACATTCTTGCAGTTTCTAAAGCATTTATTAACCCATCCATATTTAAATCCCAAGCCTGCAACGGATTTTTTTCAGCTGTTGCAGAAAGTAATGCAGCCATATGCATAAGTGTATCTGCTCTAAAGTCTTCTACTACACCCATCATTGCGTCACGATCTGTTACATCAAGTAATTCAAATGGGCTGTCACTAATCAATGAATGTGGTTCTGGCTCTCTAATATCAGTGGCTAATACATTATTTTTCCCATATAATTGTCTACATTTTAGTACCAATTCAGTTCCTATTTGTCCTAGTGCTCCTGTAATTACAATTCTCTTCATTGTCATTTCTCCCTTTGTCTTATATATCCTAATAGTGTTTTTTTAGAACTCCCCATATTCCTAGATTCACTATGTTATAAAAATGCTTACATATATCATTAGATTATACGTTAAAGTGATAATTTTATTCTTCTAATAAATTATTTGATTTAACTTACGTTTTGTTTGTTAATCATTTTTAAAATTATCGTAAATTATTTTTTTCCTTCTTATATCTCAATGCCTATAGGCTACTATAAACTTGTTAATTATTTTTAAAAGGAGACTAACATGAAGAAATATTTTGTATCACTCTTATTGATTTTCTTTATACAATAAAAATACCGCATCAGCCATGTCTACGTTATCACTGATACGGTATCTATGTTTTATACAGTATAGGGTTAATTAGTTTGTTGGGCTTTTTTATAAAAGTATTGTGCCACCACTATATCTACAATAGCTAAACCTACTGATTTAAATACTGTCACTTCTTCTTCATCATCACGTCCAGATATTTTTCCACTTACAATATCTCCTAATTCACCATGTAGTGATTGCTCAGTAATGATACCTTCTTCTAATGGTACTTTTAAATCGCCTGTTTCTTCCATTGCTGCTTCTGTAGATTCAACAACTATTTTATTAGCAATCAACATCGTTTCTGAAGGGAGTTCTTGCATTTCAGGTTTAAATGAACCTACTGCATTTAAATGAACACCGGGATGTAATGAATGAGAATACACCGGTTTATTTGAATTTGTAGCTGTCACAACAATATCTGCGTTTTCCATAGCTTGATCTGCTTCATCGAAGACTTTTGTTGACACGTGATACGTTTGTTTCACAAATTCAGCCAATTTTTCAGCTTTAGCTCTTGTACGACTCGAGATATGAAGCATTTCAATATCTCTCACTGCTAATATTGCTGCAATGAGCCCCTCAGCTTGATCTCCAGCGCCAATCACACACAATGTTTTTGCATCTTCACGTGCTAAATATTTTGTAGCTACACCTGAAATGGCGCCCGTACGAATCTTAGTTAAATAACTACCATCAAGTACAGCAAGGGTTTCTCCTGTATCATAATCACTTAGCAATACGGATCCAGTAATTGTTTTTTTATCTAGTCTAGGATTATTAGGGGCGAAAGTGACTGTTTTAATACCGACAATATTTAATTCGTCTGATAAAGCTGGCATCACTAAATATCTATTTTCTTTATTAAAAGGTAATACATAACGTAATGGCGTTTCCGTTTTTTCTTCTGAAAACGCCTGTAACGCGTGACCAACTTCTTCAATCACTTCTTTCATATCTAATAAGTTTTGTTGATCCTGTTCATTTAAAACGAGCATTTCATAGACCTCCATTGTTTGGATATTGTTAATTAATAGAGTAGAAGTAGCAATCATCCATTTAATTATTATATGTTCTAATCAATTGAATATTAATATTTTTTATAGATTTTATTAACTTATTATTGTGATGATATACAATTGATGATATCTTTATATTATAAATGAAAGGTACAGTTTACATAGTAAAGTGCCTTGCGATTTCATAACACTATGAAACTATTTATAAACTTTTGACACCCGAGGCTGGGACATAATTCCTAACAAAATAGCCA
>NZ_KV826334.1:0-6976 GCF_001835895.1 Staphylococcus sp. HMSC034C12
AATCGTTTGGAATCATCGTAATAATCGCGCGAAATACTATGGTAGACGGTTTGAGTAAATTAATGGAGTATTTTAATACTTATGATTTGGAGGAATTGCGTTGCACAGAGAAAGTAAATATATAGAGTATAAGAAATCACGAAAAGGGTTATCTAATGATATTTGGTCTACGTATAGTGCTTTTGCAAATACTGAAGGTGGCACTATATATTTAGGAATTGAAGAAAAAAAGGTCGAGGACAAAAAAGTCTTTGTTTCAGTTGGTGTTGAAGATCCAGAGAAAATGATTGAAGATTTTTGGAATGCACTATATGGAAGAAATAAAGTTAGTCAAAATATTTTATCAGATAAAGATGTTAAAATTGTTAATATTGAAAATAAAGCGTGCATTGAAATTCATGTACCAGAAGCGCCTTATTCGAAGAAACCGATATATGTAGATAATAAAAAAGATTTAGTATATAAAAGAGTTGATGATGCTGATAGAATTGCGACTGAAGAAGAGTATAAATTCATGATTGTAAATTCTCAAGACGATATAGATACAGAATTATTAGATAACTATGACATGTCTGATTTAAATCACGAATCTATCGAAAATTACAGGAAACTTCTATTAAAAAATACTAATGATGAGAGATATGCGAATATGAGCCAAATGGATTTAATGATAGATTTAGGGGCATATAGAAAAGATAGGAGTTCGAAAGACAAACAGTATAAAATGACTACAGCATGTTTATTATTCTTTGGTAAGTATAATGCGATTAGTGATAGATTCCCAGGATTTCAATTAGATTATTTTAAGAAAACAAATTACCTAGATACTGACTGGAAAGATAGAATATCAAGTGGAGATTTAGGTAATGAAGATTTAAACGTGTATAGTTTTTTTGAAAAAGTATTGATAAAATTAACTGATAACATTGAGGAATCATTTAGCCTAAATGATGGTTTGACTAGACAAAATTACGCAAGAGATTTAAAAGTAGCAATTCGCGAAGCACTGGTTAATACATTAATGCATGCGTATTATGATACTAAGCAAAGTATTAAAATAGTTAATTGTGAAGATTTTATAGAGTTTTATAATCCGGGTAATATGAGAATAAATAAAGAAGATTTTATTCATGGAGGGCATTCAAAGGTCAGAAATAGTATATTATCGACGCTTTTCAGAAGAGTAGGATATTCAGAAAAAGCTGGGTCTGGAGGACCAAGGATATTCGATGTAGTTAATAGACATAAGCTTAAAACGCCTGAAATAGAATTAACGGACATGGACACTAATGTAGTACTTTGGAAACAAGATTTAATGAAGGAGTTTGAAAAATATCCTGAGTTAGACAAAAAAGTAATAAAGCATATTATTGACTATGGGTCAATAAGTAAGGGTGAAGCCTTAAAAATAGAAAATATGACAGAATATCAGTTTAGAAATATTTTAGAAAAACTAAAAGATGATAATTTGATAAAACAAGAAGGTAAAGGTCGAGTTACTAAATATGTGTTAATAGAATCAAAAGAAGCTGATATATTGCGAACTAAAAAAGTAATTAAAAGTTTAGAGTCATTCTTCAGGAATAAATAAAAAATAAGAGATAGGTGCGAAGTGCTTGGATTATACAAATGCTTCGCATCTTATATTTATTAATAAACATCATAGAAAACCGCATCATTAACCGATACGCAGAAGCGTACCATAAATAAAACTAAAAATTAAGTTGCGCAATATATATAGTAAACGGTTCATTGAGTAGAGGAGAAATGGTAATGACTATATTTCGTGAAGCACTGATATGGATAGTACTTCTAGTATTTAACTTAATAAATACGTTCTTAGTGCTTATAGGAAAAAACCAATTGTTTAAAGCACCTTTATGGAGTACATGGTTATTATGGGGGATTGTTACGATAATTATAATAAGTATATTATTCTTTAGAAAATATCTACAAAAAAAGCATTCTCCGACTAATATAAACTCTGATAATGATAAAGATTTTAAAGACGGAGAGTTCTTCGTGCAGATGCCTTTATATATCATTGAGAATCAAAGCAATGTTATATATGGTAATGAGACAATAACTTACAAACCTTTTTTTGCTAATAGATCACACGAAATAATGAGTATATTTGGTGTTCAGACAAAATATAGTATACAAATGAATTCTCGTAATAATAATGTGAAAGTAATTCGTAAAAATATTGTAGCTAATAGGCCCAAGTATGCGATTTATTTAGACAGTGAAGAAGTAGGTACACTTGAAATGAAAAAATTCTTCAAAAGTGGTGGAAAGCAACAAATACCCTATAAATTTAATTATAAGTCTGATTTATTTGATGTAAGTAACCCATTTTTTAGCAATGAGACTAAAATCACCTCTGAGAATAAAACATTATTAATTGCAAAGCGCAGTTTTTTAGATATTTCAAAAAACAAGAGAACTAAAAAACGTGGCGAAAAACACAATATACAAATTCTCAGTACTAAATTAAAGAAAGAAATATTAATAGCAATTTATTTACAATGCATTATAAACAAACAAACACAATAAATTGAATATAGTTGTGGTATAAGTTGAGAAGAATAATTATTTATTTATGCCTATCTAGTGATTAGCGAATAAAGATTTTAGTATAAATATATTTAAGTAAAGATAGCAATTGGGTGAATGACAATTAGGATTTACAAAACCATTACAAGATTTTAGGCTTCTTATTCCCCCTTAATAATTGATAAACAAAATGAGCCATGTTTGACTGATTTGAATTAATGTATGCTTATAGATAGAGAGTGGAAAGTAGTTTAGTCGGAAATCATACTAACAAATTAGCATATTGAAATTCTTTCATAAAAATTATAAGAGTTCTTCTATATTTTTTGGTAGGAAGAACTTTCATATTTTTGGTATGTAAATAACCTCAGCATTAAATTTAATTTAAATGTATTGTACAATTAAAATGGATAGGAGGTTTTATACTTGAAGAAGTGTATATTAGGTTCACTCTTAGCTTTTAAGGAAAAGGTGGCAAGCTTGGAAGCAGGAAGCCGTATTACTCCGAAAGAAATTCAAAATTCGTCAAATGGCACGCCAAGATTAGTACTTGAAGACGGCAACTTTGTAACGGCGAATAAAGACTTTATCACGTTAATTAAAACGAAAGATAGCGAAAAATACATCACTGAAACGCCAAACGAAGTTAAGATTATTAAGGGATGTAAGTTATACGATTCACGTCAATTTAAAGATAATGTAGTTGAGCCTCTTAAAGTAGGAGAAATATTGAAGATTAAAAATATCATCTACACTAAAAGCTCAACACCTCGTCTCGTAACTGAAGACGGCTACTTTTTAACAGCAAATAAAGACTTTGTAGAAATACTTCGTTAAACTCATAACACTGAATACAAAATTAGAGGTTGAGACATAAACGCTTTATGTCTCAACCTCTTTCATTGTTTTATAAATGATTATTCCATGCTTCCGTGAATTGTCTCGATATTATGTTTCATCATTTTATAATAAGAATCTCCTTTAGATCCTTCTTTTCCAATTGAATCTGTAAATACTTCTCCGTAAATACTTTTGCCAGTTTCTTCAGATAAGCTATTCATAGATTTTTTATCTACACTTGTTTCAACTAATAAATGTTTAATGTGATTGTCTTTAACAAACTGTATAGCTTGTTTCATTTGTGAAGGTGTGCCTTGTTTTTCAGTATTGATTTCCCAAATATAGCCAGGTTTAATATCAAATGCTTTTGAAAAGTATTTGAAAGCACCTTCACTTGTAATCATGGCACGTTCTTGTTTAGGAATATCATTAAATTTATCTTTACTATCCTTGTTTAACTTTTCCAGTTGGGCAAGATAAGTCTTACCTTGTTTCTCATAGTCTGCTTTATGTGATGAATCTGCTTTAATTAATTGTTCTTGAATGTTCTTCACATATTGAATACCATTATCTAAACTCAACCAAGCGTGTGGATCAATCTTATCTTTATTGCCAGTTTCCCCATTTAGATAAATTGGTTTAACACCTTTAGACACCGCGAAGACTGACTTATCATCAGTAGATTTACCTGCTTGTTTTAAGGCTTTTTCAAACCAACCGTTACCAGATTCTAAATTGAAACCATTGTAGAAGATGACATCTGCATCAGTAAGCTGTTTAATATCTTTCGGTTTCACTTCATATTCATGGGGATCTTGTCCTACAGGTACGATGCTATGAACGTCTACCTTGTCGCCAGCTACCTGTTTGACCATATCATAAATAATAGAGTTAGTAGTCACGACCTTTAGTTTGTCGTGATGTTTGCTATGTTGCTCATTAGAATTCGAACTACAAGCTGCTAGAACAAGCATTAATGCAATAAGTAATGGAATAAATTTTTTCATGTTGTTTGTACACCTCTGTATTTTGTTTTTATTTTTGAAAAGAGAAGAGTCAAGATATAAATACTAAATGTTGCAATCACAATCGTCGCACCACTAGGCAGATTGTAAATAAAGCTAAAGTACAAGCCGATGATAGAACTTACTATGCCTATCAAACTAGCTACAATCATCATTGAATATAGATTCTTAGTGATTAAAAAAGCGGTCGACGCCGGTGTCACAAGCAATGCAACGACTAAGATAATGCCTACAGTTTGAATACTAGCGACGGTTACTAAGGCAAGTAAGAGCATTACAAAATAATGTAGCATCGTTGTATTCAAACCACTCACACGGCTGAATGTTGCATCAAAGGTTGAAATCATTAATGGTCGATAAAGTATGACAATCAGTAACATCACGATGACGCCAATAATGATGGTTGTCCAAAATGTTTGTCGAGTGATTGCGAGTAAGTTTCCGAATAAAATATGATGTAAATCTGTCGTGCTATTGATAAGACTGATAATGATGATACCCGTTGCAAGAAATGCAGTGAAACTAATGCCAATTGCTGCATCGGGCTTTGTTTTACTATTATTTGAAATGTAGCCAATTAATAAACTTGCAATCATGCCAGTTACTAATGCTCCGATGAACATCGGAATATTGAATAAGAAGGACAAAGCTACCCCAGGTAAAACAGCATGACTCATTGCATCTCCCATTAACGATAATCCACGCAAGATAATCAAACTCCCTACAGTTCCACATACAACACCTACAACGATTGATGTAATTAACGCCCGGTTTAAGAACTGATAATCAAATAAATGTTGAATGAAATCAGTCATTTGGTAGGTCGCTCCTTTCTTCAAAAGTAGAAGACACATTAAATAGAAATGTTCGATTTAGATATTGTGAGTACATCGCCTGATGACTGGGACCGAAGAACCTAACAGTACGATTAAGTAAAAGGATTCGATCGAAATATTGTTCTGCTTTAGATAAATCATGATGCACAATAAGAATGAGCTTGCCTTGATTTTTTAATTGGCGAAGTTTTTCCATAATTAGTTGCTCACTGTTAAAATCGATGCCCACAAACGGTTCGTCTAATAAATAAACGGTACTATCTGACATCAATGCTCTTGCTACAAGTACACGTTGCAATTGGCCGCCACTAAGCTCGGAAATTTGTTTGTATTGTAACGAGGCTAAGTCCAAGTCTCCTAATAGTTTTTGAAATTTCATTTTTGAAGCGTGATCGACGCGTTTGAACCAGCCGATAGTTTGGTAACAACCAGATAATATGACTTTTTCCACATTGATTGGAAAGTCTAAGTCTAATTGTGCTTTTTGAGGAATATATGTAACGTATTGCAATTGTTTATGTATGAATTTGCCATATAAATACATCTCGCCGGTTGCGTTAAATTCACCGATTAGACATTTCAACAAAGATGATTTACCGGCACCATTGGGCCCCATAATACCGATAATCTCCCCAGAAATTGGAATCTTTAAAGTGATATCTTTAAGGACATGTTTGTGATTTAAATGCAAATTCATGTTGCTAATTTCTATCAATCAACTACCTCCTAAATAAAAGTTTAGGTTAACCTAATTTATTTTATAATAAACACCTAAAACAAGATGTGTCAAGCTGAGATAGTAAATAAAAATATGAATAGTATATGTAATTATTCAGGAAATGATGGTCTTAATCGCTCTTTAATCATGGTTGTGGCTACATTTAATTAATTTGGGTTAGATTGACAATTAAATATTTAAATGTAAAATATAAAACGTAATTATTACGATTTATAAAAAGAAAGGTATGACTTTATGGGCAAGATACCTGTAACGGTATTGAGTGGTTATCTCGGGTCAGGCAAGACGACGTTACTTAACCACATTTTAAATAATCGTGAAGGCCGTCGCATTGCGGTTATTGTAATATTACAATATTTAAAATGAAAAGCGATAATTTAATGAATTTTTAGTTAATAAGTAGACAAATATAGTTAATAGATTAATAATAAAAGTATAGTGAGAAATTAATTTTTTAGGCAATTTAATCTTTCTCTTGTTTATCATTTTTCGTTTTGGAATGGTAAATACGCTAATATGTATTTTCTATATCATCCATTGTTTCATTATAAGATGATTCAATGCGTCATCTTATAACAAGAATTATCGTGTTTCATAAATGTATAATCATACTACGTTATTAATATATTTTTTTTGAGATAAATGTTTATAACGATAGTATTGTGGTAGATAACAAATATAGGAAGTCAAAGTAACTCACATATTAAAAATTAACTTGAAAGGAGCTTGTTATAATGAGTTTTGTAGATAAAGCAAAAGATGCAGCTGAAAAATTTAAAAATAGTGATAATGAACAAGTAAATAAAGCAAAAGATCAAATTAATGAATACACTGGTGGAGAAAAACACGATAATAAAGACAAAAAAGATGACAAATAATTGATTTTGAGTGATGACTGAGTTCATCACTTTTTTGTTTTAACCTAAACTAATAAAAGGCTGGGATTTAGGCACTGAACCCTTAAAATGGGAACTTAATAA
>NZ_KV826335.1:0-320 GCF_001835895.1 Staphylococcus sp. HMSC034C12
AATAAAAAAATAATGAAAAATTATAATTGGGAATATTTTAAAGCCCAAATTAATAAAAAGCTTTCAGAACCAAAAATAAAAACCATCTACAGTCAAAGAAAAATTGATGTGGAGCCTGTTTTTGGATTTATGAAGGCTATTTTGGGTTTCACTCGAATGTCCGTTCGAGGGATAAATAAAGCCAAAAGAGAACTAGGATTTGTGCTAATGGCACTTAATATAAGAAAAGTAACAGCTCAACGAGCTGAAAATAATCAAAAAAATTATAAAAAAGACAATTTCTATATTATTTCAATAGAAATTGTCTTTTTTCACTTATC
>NZ_KV826336.1:0-2453 GCF_001835895.1 Staphylococcus sp. HMSC034C12
TTTTTATTAACCGTTACTTCTGTTGAACGCATAAAACCAACTAAATTTTTCTTAACTTTTGAATACATTTTTAATTTATTAAATGCTTTAGACATCTCTTTTAAACTTTGGTCTAAATGCTCGCCACTTATCGAATTTTTTGTAGAAAGTGTTAAAAATAACCAACGAGCTTTTGGTTTTTCTTTAACTACTTCTGCTATCACTTCTTGAGCTTGAGAACTATTTTTCATTGCACGCCTCCAGTTACAAACGGGACATAGTTTTGATTTACAAAACCATGTTTTATATAACTTCAAATACCCGTCATCGCTAGGTTTAAATTCTAAGACGTTACCACATTGTTTGACGTTATAAGCCTTTTTTATTTTTAAAATCTCAAGTATATCTGCATAACTTACATTGCTGATTTTCTTTTCTCTCCACGGGCGTTGTTTCCCATTTTTCGTCATATCTTTCAATGTTTCATTATCTTGATTTTCGTCTACACTTCTTGTAGTATAAAAATGCATAAAGAACCCCCAGTATTTGATTTTTGCTCGTCACATTAATCTTATTACTGGGGTTTTTTCATGTCAAATTTTCTTTTCACGCACAAAAATTAGATAAAACGTTGATATATCAAGCTTCAAGAGCATATTTTATCCTTTGAGTTATTTCTATATAGTATCAAGACAAGAAGAAACTCGTTTTCAACTCGTTTCTAAACACCTAAAAAAGAGCATAAAAAAATCTCTTAGTAAGAACAATCATCTTAACTAAGAGAGAAAGTAAAAAATCATTCAAAATACAGAGTGAATGTAATTTAAAATACACATCTTGAAGACTATAACTTTATTTTAACACAATTCATTATCACTAAAAATTAAGCAGCTTTTAGCAATTAAAAACACTAAAAGCTGCTGAGAAAAAATGATTTTAAAATGAATACAAGATCCAAAGATATAAAATATTGTGACCTCTTATATTTTCACTATAACATACAAAAAAAATCTCTTAGCAAGAATTACATTCTTAGCTAAGAGGAAATAAAGAAATGAAGATAAATAAAAAAACACTATAAAAAAATACTTTCTTGGAAGTATACCCATATCATAGCATACTTTAATATAATTTTTTCTAAAAATTAAAAAGCAGTTTTCAGCAAATTTAAAATCGACTAAAAACTGCAATCAATGAAATAAAAAAGACAAAACGTAAGTATACAAATCTAAAATTTAAACTCAACAATATAAAAACACCATAACATACTGAAAAATATAAATAAATAATTGCTTTATTCCAATTGCTTTTTGGTTGGAACCTACAGGGCATTATGTGTTGTTGAGTTGGTACTTTCTTGGGATTAATCCCAATTCAATTCCCAACCAACTCGCTAACTAGTTAGCTAACACATTGCCCATTCCAACCAAAAATTTTCTCGGCATAAATGCGTGTTCTAATATTTAACAATCTAAATAATTTTATTGCTTTATTCATAATTTATTTTTAAAATGACTGTGTCCTTATGGACAATAAATACACTATCTTTGGTTTTTACATACTTTGTGTTTAACTAACTTTAATTAATTTAAACTCGCTCAAAGCCATTTCTTTTTTTAAGAAGTGGCTCATTTTATTTTGTCTAAGATATTTTAAATCTTAGAATACCCTTATTTGCAATTTTAAGATACTTTTTAGAGCATTTAGGGGTATTTCATATATATTTATACCCAAAACAATTTAACGGCTCTTAAAACGCAAATATGAGCTAAATTTAAAAATTAGAAAAAAACCTAAAATTTTTGCTTAACCAGTGTCGAATTTTTTAGACACTGCCCATCTACATGCAAATTTAAAAATTGGCATAAAAGCTGGGTAAACGTGCCGTTTAATCGCATAGTTCCTGCAGGGGCAAAAAAGCATAAAAAAACGCTAGCTTTTCAGCTAACGTTACACATTTTTTAAAAAATAATTTTGTTTTTCAAAATTCCAAATCGCAGTAATTGAATGTGCTTTTTCTTCTTCGTCAGTTATCGCATCATCATCACTTGTTTTTATTAAATCGCCATTTTCTGCGTCATCTAAATTTAGAATTTTATGTTTTTGTTTAAGTAAACCACCGTAACTTAACATTCTTTTTCTGTGCAAACCTTGTTCTAAATCTTGAACAATTTCGGCGTCTTTTTCTTGATTACCTGTTAGATAATCTGATGACTTCACAGAGTATTTTGATGTTTCTTTAATTGCTGCTTGTATATCTTTATCGCCTTTTTTATTTGGTTTAATTGCTTTAATATTTGCGACTGGTTTGTAATCAACTCGAAGTGCTTTTTGCCAAAGATCAACCCATTCTTCTTGGGTAATATAATTTTCTTTTTTTCTAAAATACGCATTTTCAACACACAATAAAACATGCATGTGTTGATTATAACTACCGTCTTTTTTATTAACCGTTACTTCTGTTGAACGCATAA
>NZ_KV826337.1:0-58708 GCF_001835895.1 Staphylococcus sp. HMSC034C12
ATTTTTAGTCATCAGTCCAATTTATTATAGAGCCCTTATAATGAGCTAGGTGTTTTAAATTACAAAAAAGTAAGCGCTTGCAAAATTTGAAATGGTGTATTACTATACTTGTATACAAGTTAACGTATTGAGGTGAAAAGATGGAACAACATTATCCGAAACAATGGAAAAACAGAATGACTACAGGGGAAAGTATCGCTGCGGAACTTAGGTTTCAGATTGTTAATAGTACGCTTGAACCCGATACATTACTAACTGAAAATCAAGTGGCTAAACAATTCGATGTCAGTCGCTCTCCAGTTAGAGATGCATTTAAATTGCTGCAAACGAATCAACTCATTCACCTCGAACGTATGGGTGCAAGGGTTCTTGAATTTGGTGAACAAGAAAAGAAAGAATTATATGATTTGAGATTAATGCTTGAATCCTTTGCATTTTCAAAATTAAAGCATATTGATAGAAAAAAAGTGATTAAAGAAATGAAAAAACATTTAGAAATGATGAAAGTCGCTGTTCAATTTGAAGATGCTGAATCCTTTACGCAACATGATCTTCAATTTCATGAAGCATTGATTCATGCCTCTCAACATCATTATCTTCAAACATTTTGGAATCATTTGAAACCCATTGTAGAAGTACTTGTATTATGTTCAATGAGAGAGCGAATGAGAACAAATAAAGAAGATTTTGATAGAATACACCGTAATCATTCGATATTTATAGAAGCGGTAGAACGTTATGATACGGATACGTTAAGAGAAGCGTTTCATTTAAACTTTGACGATGTAGGTAAGGATATTGAAAGCTTTTGGTTACAATAAATAGAAGGAAGAAGGAATACATATGAAATACATGATTGGAGTAGATATTGGAACAACAAGTACAAAGTCAGTACTTTATGATGAACAAGGTCAATTTATTACAAAGCATCATATTGGCTATCCATTACATACGCCAAATGTTGATGTTTCAGAAGAAAATCCTGACGAATTATTCGATGCCGTATTAATGACAGTCAAACATGTGATTCGCGAATCTGGGGTGCATAAAGAAGATATTAAATTCATTTCTTTTAGTGCGCAAATGCATAGCTTAATTGCATTAGATAGCCAACACGAGCGCTTAACTGAAAGCATGATTTGGGCGGATAACCGTGCGAATCGATATGCTGACTTGATAAATGAGCAATATGGGGGACATGACATTTATAAACGCACAGGTACACCCATTCATCCTATGTCACCACTCTCTAAAATCTTTTGGATGAAACATGAACAACCAGATATTTATCAAAATACTGCAATGTTTGCGGATATTAAAACATATATTTTCTATCAACTTTATGGAAAATACGTGATTGATCACTCTATGGCTTCAGCAACAGGTATGTTTAACTTACAACAGTTAGATTGGGATCAAGAAGCACTTGAATTACTTGGTATTTCAGCATCTCAATTACCTCAGCTTGTACCAACGACACATATTTTAAAAGGGATGAAAAAACGTTATGCCACATTGATGGGTATTGATGAAAATACACCGGTTGTAGTTGGCGCAAGCGATGGCGTGTTATCAAATTTAGGCGTCAATAGTTATAAAAAAGGGGAAGTTGCAGTCACAATTGGGACATCAGGTGCGATTCGTACAGTTATTGATAAGCCGCGTACAGATTATAAAGGTCGCATTTTCTGTTATGTCTTAGATGAAGACCATTATGTGATTGGTGGACCGGTCAACAACGGGGGTGTCATTCTTCGATGGTTAAGAGATGAATTACTCGCCAGTGAAGTTGAAACAGCAAAACGCTTGGGAGTGGATCCTTACGATGTGCTTACTAAAATAGCGAGTCGTGTTAAGCCAGGTGCAGATGGCTTAATTTTCCATCCGTATCTTGCAGGAGAACGTGCACCCTTATGGAATGCGAATGCGCGTGGCTCATTCTTTGGCTTAACATTGTCACATCAAAAAGAACACATGATACGCGCTGCACTTGAAGGGGTGTTGTATAACCTTTATACCGTCTATTTAGCACTTATCGAAGTAATGAATGAAACACCAAATACGATTAAAGCAACAGGTGGCTTTGCGAAAAGTGAAGTATGGCGTCAAATGATGGCAGATATTTTTGATACGGATGTCATCGTACCAGAAAGTTATGAAAGTTCTTGTCTAGGTGCGTGTGTCCTTGGTTTAAAAGCATTGGGAGATATTGAAGATTATTCAATTATCGAAAATATGGTTGGTACGACTTATGCACATCAACCGAACCAAGATACAGTAAATATGTATCAACAACTTGTAACGATATTCATAAACTTAAGTCGTACGCTTGAAGATCGCTATGAAGAAATTGCAGATTTTCAACGTAAACATATGAATTAATCGACGTATTTAAATAAATGAAACATTAAAGGGGAGAAGACAAATGGGAACAATATGGACACTAGCAAGTGTGGTCATTGGAATCGTATTACTATTAACATTGATTATTTTCTTAAAACTCAACACATTTATTTCATTAATTATTACATCTATTGTAACGGCCATCTTATTAGGTATGCCTTTAAATAAAGTAATGGAAACGATAGAAGCAGGTATGGGCGGCACCCTAGGTCATATTGCATTGATTTTTGGATTAGGCGCAATACTTGGTAAATTACTGGCAGATGGTGGAGGCGCCAACCGTATTGCGGATACACTGATTGATAAATTTGGACCAAAACATGTTCAATGGGCAATGTTGATTGCAGCTTTCATCGTTGGTATTGCATTATTCTTTGAAGTAGGATTAGTATTACTCATTCCACTTGTTTTTACAATTGCTAAACGTGCGAAAGTGTCACCACTGAAACTAGGATTACCTATGGTAACAGCATTATCTGTGACACATGGTTTTTTACCACCACATCCTGGTCCAGTAGTTATAGCAAAAGAATTAAAAGCGAATATTGGACATGTGTTACTATATGGGATTATTATTGCCATTCCAGTGACACTCATTGCAGGTCCAATCTTTAATAAATTTGCACAAAAACTCATCCCATCTGCTTATACACGTGAAGGGGATATTTCAGCACTTGGTTCACAAAAAGAATTTAAAGCATCTGAAATGCCAAGTTTTGGTTTAAGTATTCTCACTGCTGTATTACCTGTTATTTTAATGTTATTATCAACGGTTGTTCAATTAGTGACTGGACATGAAAATGCTAAAAGTCTGTTTGAACAAATCATTTACTTTATCGGTACAGCAGGTACAGCGATGTTAATTTCAGTCATCTTTGCTATTTTTTCAATGGGCTTACATAGAGGAAGAAAAATGGATGACATTATGAAATCTGTAACGAATGCTATTTACCCAATTGGGATGATGATTTTAATTATTGGTGGTGGCGGTACATTTAAACAAGTTCTCATTGATGGTGGTGTAGGGGATACGATTGCTAAGCTATTCGAAGGTTCAACTATGTCACCTATCTTACTAGCATGGATTGTCGCTGCAGTATTACGTATTGCACTAGGTTCAGCAACAGTCGCAGCGATTTCAACAACAGGTATCGTCTTACCATTATTACAACATTCAGATGCCAATGTGGCACTTGTCGTACTTGCCATTGGTGCAGGGAGCGTTATCTTATCACATGTTAATGATGCTGGATTCTGGATGTTCAAAGAATATTTCGGATTGACTGTGAAAGAAACATTCTTAACTTGGTCATTACTTGAAACCATCATTTCAGTATCGGGCATCATCTTTATCTTATTCATTAGTTTATTTGTATAACTTATCAAAGAAGTGAGAGAGAAATCATTGAATTTCAATCTTGCTTCTTATTTTTTATATCATGGAAGAATACAGTCAATCGCTATGAATGACAATAAAAGAATGATAAACTTACTTATAATATAAAAGACAGAATGCGCAAAGGAGATATTCGAGTTTGAAACAGATAAAGAAAGCCATCATACCTGCGGCTGGTTTAGGGACACGTTTTTTACCAGCGACAAAAGCCATGCCTAAGGAAATGCTTCCTATTTTAGATAAGCCAACGATTCAATATATTGTTGAAGAAGCGGCACGTGCGGGCATTGAAGATATTATTATTGTGACTGGTAAACATAAACGTGCGATTGAAGATCACTTCGATAATCAAAAAGAATTAGAAATGGTCCTTGAAGAAAAAGGTAAAACAGACTTATTAGAAAAAGTACATTATTCTACAGATTTAGCGAATATCTTCTATGTACGCCAAAAAGAACAAAAAGGATTAGGACATGCCATTTATACTGCACGTCAATTCATTGGTAACGAACCGTTTGCAGTATTATTAGGTGATGATATCGTAGAATCTGAAGAGCCAGCAATTAAACAATTAATGAATGTATATGAAGAAACAGGACATTCTGTTATTGGGGTGCAAGAAGTGCCTGAAAATGTGACTCACCGTTATGGCATTATTGATCCATTAGAGAAACAAGGTCGCCGCTATGAGGTGAAACAATTTGTTGAAAAGCCTGAACAAGGTACAGCACCTTCTAATTTAGCGATTATGGGACGTTATATTTTAACGCCAGAAATTTTCGATTATTTAAAAACACAAAAAGAAGGCGCCGGTAATGAGATTCAATTAACCGACGCAATTGAACGTATGAATAGTGCGGTTCCAGTGTATGCATATGACTTTGATGGTGATCGTTATGATGTTGGAGAAAAATTAGGATTCGTTAAAACGACAATAGAATATGCGTTAAAAGATCCTAAAATGAAAGAAGAACTTGTAACTTTTATTAAACATTTAGGATTATAATAATTAAAGTGCCTAAGACATTGAAGAACAAGTGGTTATTCTTCAATCTTCTTAGACACTTCAATCTCATCAAAACTAAACCTAAAAACAGGACACACCCTATTTTCCGCTAAGGCGTGCCCTGATTAGAGAAGATATAAATTGTCGACAAACACTTCTCTAATCATAAATCCTCAACATCCCAGAAAATTTTTTTCTGAGAAACTTTTCCTCAGCGTCTTAGGACTTCTCCTAAGACATTTTTATTATATAATATAAAATTTGAATATCATAGATGTTGCAATAGCAATAATTCGACTAATAATATCACTTTTCGAGAAAATTAAGATTTTCTTGGATAAGTGATATTTTATTTTTAAAGAAACTCAATTCTAGTAGATTATTGATGAAAAAGCGAAGTTTGATAAAATTATAATAAATAAACTAAAACAGAGGTGTTATTTATGAAAAAAAATATTAACGTTGTTGGTGCAGTCATTTATTCAGAAAATAAAATCCTATGTGCACAACGTAATGAAAATATGAGTTTACCTCTAAAATGGGAATTTCCAGGGGGAAAAATAGAAAAGGGAGAAACAGAAGAAGAAGCTTTAATTAGAGAAATAAACGAAGAAATGAAATGCGATTTAACTGTAGAAAATAAAATAATAGCAGCTGAATATGAATATGACTTTGGGATTGTTAACCTTACAACTTATAAATGTACATTAAATAATGAAATGCCAACTTTAACAGAACATAAAGAAATAAAATGGTTAGAACCCGATGAACTTGCTAAATTAGATTGGGCGCCTGCTGATATCCCAACTGTAGAAATAATCGTTAAAGGTAAAAATTAATGGAAGACAAACTAATATTAAATCTAAATCAGTCCTTAAAAAAAGGATTTATTGATAAAAACCTGACAAATGAAAGTAATTTAACTCCTAAGTTACTTGTAAATAATAAAAATCAAAACGTGCTTACTTCTATTATTAATGAATTAGAAAAATGTTATTCTTTTTTTATATCTGTAGCATTTATAACAGAAAGTGGTTTGGCAAGTTTAAAAACTATATTCAATGATTTAAATCGTAAAGGGATCAAAGGTAAGTTAATCACTTCTAATTATTTAGGTTTTAATACACCTAAAATGTATAGAGAATTATTAAAACTAGAAAATATAGAAGTTCGATTAACTGATGTAGAAGGCTTTCACGCTAAAGGATACATATTTGACCATAAAGATTACTCTTCAATGATTATAGGAAGTTCCAATTTAACATCGACTGCTATGAAAATAAATTATGAACATAATATTTTATTATCTACTCATAAAAATGGAGAGTTAATTTATAATTTAAAAAATCAATTTGAAGTGCTTTGGGAAAATAGTATAAGTCTAAATTCTCAATGGGTTAATGATTATGAAGAAACATTTGAGTCTAAATTATATAAAGATTTTCTGAAAATAAATAGAGAACAAAATCATCTGGTTAATCGTTTTAAAAAATCTAATGAAATCCAACCTAACATTATGCAAGAAGAAGCATTAATGTCTTTAAAAAAACTTAGAAATTCTGGAGAGAAGAAAGGATTAGTAATTTCAGCAACTGGAACAGGTAAAACGATTTTATGTGCCTTAGATGTTAGAAACTATAATCCTCAAAAATTTTTATTTATTGTTCATAATGAAGGTATTTTGAAAAAGGCAATGAAAGAATTTAAAAAAGTTTTTCCGTTTAATCAAGAAACAGATTTTGGTTTTTATACTGGTAAATATAAAGATATCGAAGCAAAATATCTTTTTGCAACAATTCAAACATTGTCTAACAATAATAATTATGAGATTTTTGATAAAAAAGAATTTGATTATATTGTTTTTGATGAAGCTCATAGAACAGATGCGTCGACCTATCAGATTATAATGAATTATTTCCGACCTAATTTTATGCTTGGTATGACTGCTACACCTGAAAGAACTGATGAGGGAAATATTTTTGAGTTATTTGATAATAACGTTGCTTATGAAATTAGGCTACCTAAAGCTTTAGAAAGTGATATTTTATGTCCATTTCATTATTTTGGAGTAACTGATTACATTCATAATGGTGTAACAAGTGATGATTATACTGAATTAAAAGATTTGACTTCAGATAAAAGAATAAAACATATTATTGAAAAAACAAATTATTATGGATACTCAGGTAGTCAGTTAAAAGGACTTATTTTTGTAAGTCGAAAAGAAGAAGCGATTGAAATAGCTGAAAAATTATCTCTTAATAATATTCCGAGTAAAGCTTTAATAGGTTCAGATACTCAGAATAAGAGAACAAAAGTAATAAATGAATTGATTAATGGAAAAATCAATTATATTGTCACTGTTAATTTATTTAATGAAGGAATAGACATTCCAGAAGTTAATCAAATAGTGATGCTAAGAAGTACTCAATCCAGCATTATATTTACTCAACAACTTGGAAGAGGCTTAAGAAAAAGTTCGGAAAAAGAGTTTGTAACGATTATCGACTTTATTGGAAATTATGAAAATAATTATTTAATTCCTATTGCTTTATCAGATAATCAATCTCATAACAAAGATGACTATCGAAAATTTCTGACTGAACCTAATGAATTAAGTGGTGTGTCAACTATTAACTTTGAGGAAATAGCTAAAAAGAAAATTTTCAAATCAATTGATCATGCTAATTTAAATAGTATTAAAATAATAAAAGAAGCATTTGAAAACGTAAAAGAAAGAATAGGTAGAAGACCTATGCTTATGGATTTCATTACTCAAAATTCTATTGATCCGAAAGTCATTATATCTAAATTTAATAATTATTATTTATTTTTGAAAAAGTATAATTATATTGGGAAAATTTTTAGGAAAGATGCTGTAAAAAATCTAACTTTTTTATCAAAAGAATTACTACCAGGCTTGAAAAAATCTGATTATGAAGTCTTAGAGAATATGATAAAAGGAAATGATTATTCGCTAAAATCTGAGGATGATATGAAAACTTCTTTAAATATTTTGTCGTTAAATTACTTTGGTAAAAATGAAAAAGAAAGGTATGGAAGTCCAATTGTAGATCCTAATACAAAAAGACTAAGTAAAACTTTTTCTGAATATCTTAAAGACAAAGATTATCGATCATTTGTTTTTGATATTTTAAATTTGGCAAAATATTATAATGAAAAAATTCAAAATTCAGGGAATGACTTAATTTTATATAATCAATATACGCGCTTAGACTTTCTTAAATTAGTCAATTGGAGAAACGATAAAAAAAACATGGCAAATAATATATATGGATATAGAGTGCTTGATGAATATATACCATTATTTATTACTTATCATAAATCAGAAGATATAGATGATAGTATAAAATATGAAGATCATTTCTTAAATCAAGAAGAGTTGGCTTGGGTTTCAAGAAAAAATGTATCTTTAAAGAATAAAGAAATAAATCAAATTATTAATCATAAAGAGGATGGAAAGACAATATATATTTTTGTTAAGAAAAATGACTCTGAAGGCTCGCAGCACTATTACTTAGGAGAAGCTGAGTATATGAAAGGTAGCGCAAATGAGACAACTAATGTCACAGAAGATAAGATTGTAACTATGAATTTTATAATGAAAACTCCAATTAGGGATGATATTTATAGATATTTAGTAAATTAAATAGCGATTTATCGTTAGTTTTAATTAAATTAAATAAATTGAGTGAATATGTATTTAAACTTATTTTATCACTAAATATTTTTTAGAAAAGAAGCATAAGATTTAATGATTTTATGCTTCTTTTTTTAATTAATTAGCAAAGAATTTGAAAGAATTGAAATTTCTTCTATTCCCTAACATACTTATCATTTAAATTCAACTTACATGTGAAAAAATGAACAAACAAATTTTTAAATTATTGAACTATTTGTGAAAATCATCACATACCCCTTTTAAAATAAAAAAAAGCGTGTATGATAAGAATTGTAAGGAATAAGTAATTGGAGTGATACTAATGAGAAAGGTAATAGAAGGCGTTATTTTTTCTGAAGAAGGTAGCTACGATATTTATTTAAAAACAGGCGTAAACCAAGGATTAATTAGTGATATAAAAGATGGATATATGACAATTGATTCAATGTCGTATTTAGATGCTGAACGTTTATACTTCTATGGTCTCGAACGTAAAACACTAGTTACAAATTAAAATACAGAATTGAATGACCTCCTATAACATTCATGAACGTATAATGTCATGCCCTCGTTGGTGAGCAATCGAGGGCATACCCTAAATATACCCCCAATCATTTTTGGATAATGTGTTAAAACCCACATCTCACTTCCCTTGATGTGGGTTTTTTATTATAAAGATTTAAAGTTGTTCTTCACTTCGTTATATTGATACTCTTGATTATACAATTTGAACTTATAGCCATCTTCACTAGAAAAAGGCATTCGAATATTTGGAATGTGATCCATTCGTGCAATAAATTCTCTTTCTTGACGTGTGCGTTCTTTGACACTCATGTTTAACCATTCTTCTTTAGTAAATAAATCTTCGAAACGAAATGAAAAACTTGTGCGGCCTACTTTTTGACGTAATGCTTGAACTAATGGACTAAAATCTTTCGCAATCACAGACATATTCTATTCCCCTTTATTTATAGTCATATATATCTTCACTTTATTACGTTTACTTTTAAATTACAATCTATAATTGAGACTTTAAATTGATACAGACGTTTATTTATAGAGAATTATGGAAATTGAATGAATAAATAACAATAAAGGATGATGAATATGGCTAAATTAACAGATAAAGTTGCGATTATTACAGGTGCGAGTAGTGGAATTGGTGAAGCAACAGCCAAACGACTTGCTGAAGAAGGTGCTAAAGTTGTGCTAGCTGGTCGTAATGATGAGAAGTTACAACGTGTTGCAGAACATTTGAATGAAGGAGACTATCTTATTACGCCAACCAATGTGATGTATCGTGATGATGTGGATGCTCTTGTAGAAAATGCGATTGCTAAATTTGGAAAAATTGATATCTTTGTCAATTGTGCAGGCATTAACTTATCTTCTAAAATCACAGATTACAAAGTAGACGATTGGGATAAAATGGTTGATACGAATATTAAAGGATTGTTATATGGTCTGAATGCTGTACTTCCTCATTTTGAAGAACAATCTAGTGGTCATATTGTCAATATGGCATCTATTTCAGGCTTTGAAGTTAATAAGACGAGTGCATTATACAGTGCAACGAAATCTGCTGTATTACGTATTGTAGAAGCTTTAGAAAAAGAGCTTGCGCGAACGGGTATTAAATCAACCAGTATTTTACCAGGAATGGTAGATACACCTATGACAGAAGGATATGACTTTGGTGATAGAAAGAAATTAGATCCTGAGAATATAGCTGATGCGGTAATCTATGCAGTGACGCAACCTGCACATGTAAACGTTAATGAAGTCGTCGTTCGTCCAGTTTAAATCTAATGAGAATAAGAGCGTTTCTTGCCTATGGTAGGAAACGCTCCTTTTTACCCTTCAATATTAGTGTTGAAATGTTACACTTATATTGAAAGATCATATAACTTAAAAGGGTGATAAAGTGATGGAACAACGTTTATTTGAATTGTTAGATGGATTAGTTAAATATAATACGGAGAGTCCTCCTGGACGTAATACGGATCCTTTACAAGATGACATTGAACATTTATTAAAAACACTAAATTTTGATATTCAACGTGAACATTTATATGAAAATGATAGTGTTATCGTCGCAACATTAAAAGGGGAAGATGAGGATGCACCTAAATTAATTCTCAATGGTCATGTAGATGTGGCGAATGTGGACGATGATTCTAATTGGCAATATCCACCGTTTCAACTGACTGAAAAAGAGGGATGGCTATATGGTCGTGGTGTGAGTGATATGAAAGGCGGTATGGCCTCGCTGTTTTATGTGCTTGAAAAGTTACATCAAGAAGGACGACGACCTAAAGGAGATATTGTCGTGCAATCTGTAGTAGGAGAAGAAGTGGGTGAAGCGGGGACGAAACGCGCATGTGAAATCGGTCCTCAAGCAGATTTGGCATTAGTATTAGATACAAGTGAAAATATGGCACTTGGACAAGGTGGGGTCATTACAGGATGGATTACGGTTAAAAGTAAGAATACCATTCATGATGGCGCACGTAGTCAAACGATTCATGCAGGTGGAGGTTTATTTGGTGCGAGTGCAATTGAAAAAATGACCAAAATCATTCAAGCACTGAATGAACTCGAACAACACTGGGCAGTGATGAAACATAGTCCTGGTATGCCACCAGGTGCGAATACGATTAATCCAGCAGTGATTGAAGGGGGACGCCATCCTGCTTTTATTGCTGATGAATGTCGTTTATGGATTACGGTTCATTATTTACCGAATGAAAGTTATGAAGACGTTACAAAAGAGATAGAAGCGTATTTAAATCGTGTTGCAGATGCAGACATTTGGTTGAGAGAGAACCCGTTACAGTTCGAATGGGGCGGTGAATCAATGATAGAAGATAAAGGAGAAATTTTCCCAAGTTTTACGATTCCATTAGAACATCCCGGCTTTAAACAATTACAAGATGCGCATTATCACGTTCATCATAGCGAAATGAAACATGGTATGAGTACCACAGTGACAGATGGAGGTTGGACAGCTCATTTTGATATTCCAACCATTTTATATGGTCCAGGTAGTTTAGAAGAAGCTCATAGTGTGGATGAAAAGATAGAAGCACAAGAACTTCAAACTTATAGTGATGTGTTATATACATTCTTAAAACACTGGTATGAACATCCTGAGAAATAAATTAAAAAGCCAAGTCGTGCTTATGAATGACACGACTTGGCTATTTTATAGTCATATTATTTTTTTAATGTTTTTCGAAGACGATTGACCCAGCTAGCTCTTCTTTTGGAAACGACGGGCATTCCTGAAGGCTGGGTTGTCTCCTTTTTTAGCTTTTTACCATATTTAACTGCTTCTTTCATCAAGTAAGCTTGTGAATTTAATGGTGATAAATCATTTTGAACGTAATGATAATCACCATATTGATCTTGATAACGTCCTTTTTGATTATCAGATAATTGTAAATTCATAAAGTCTACAAGACGTTTACCGATTTCTTTATCTTCTACAGGGAATAAGATTTCAACACGTTTAATCATGTTACGTGTCATGACGTCTGCAGATGATAAATAAATACGTTCGTCACCATTATTGTAGAAGTAGTAAATACGAGAGTGTTCTAATAGACGACCTACAATACTGACAACTTCAATATTTTCGCTGACCCCTGGAATGCCTGGTTTTAGGCAACAGATACCGCGAATAATGAGTTGAATTTTAACACCTGCTTGAGATGCTTCAAATAATTTTTCAATGATGGCCTTATCAGTTAAGGAGTTCATTTTCATCATAATTTTACCGTTACCATGTTGACGATGACTTGCAATTTCTTTATCAATGCGATCAATAAAGACGTCACGAATATCGAATGGTGCGACAATTAATTTATTATATTCAGGTTTAACTGAGTAACCACTTAAATAGTTAAAGAAATTAATGGCATCTTCAGCAATTAATGTATCTGTCGTAATGACACCCATATCTGTGTATAGTTTTGCAGTTTTATCGTTATAGTTACCTGTACCTAAGTGTACGAATGAAGTTAATTCGCCACCGATACGTTTAACGACAAGAGCAATTTTACTATGCGTTTTTAAATGGGTCATACCATAAATAACGTGACAACCTGCATCTTCTAACATACGTGCCCAATGAACGTTATTTTCTTCGTCGAAACGTGCTTTTAATTCTACAAGTACAGTCACTTGTTTACCATTTTCAGCCGCTTCTTTTAAGCTTTTAATAATGGGTGAATCTTTACTTACACGATAAAGCGTTTGTTTAATCGCAATCGTGTTAGGATCTTCAGCTGCTTCACGAATAAAGTCTACGATAGGCTCAAATGATTCGTACGGGTGATGGAAAAAGACATCACGTTTTAATGCAAGATCATACACATTATTGTTACCTAATGAACGTGGAATTTGTGGTGTATATTTATCATATGTTAAATATTTCAATTTATGGGATAGATGGTCAACTAAGCCAAAGATAAATGTTAAATCTAAAGGTCCATTAAGTAAGTAAACGTCTTGTTCATCTACTTCTAAAGTGTCTGTTAACCATCCTAAATCTTCGATAGACGCTGTACGATTGTCGACTTCTAAGCGTACAGCAGAACCACTTTTACGTTCTTTTAAGAAGCGTTCAATTTCGATAAGTAAGTCTTCAGCGCCATCTTCATGAATCGTTAAATCAGCATTTCGAGTAATTCTAAATGTAAAGGTATTTAATACTTCATAGCCTGTAAATAAGTGATTGATGAAGTGTGTAATGACATCTTCTACCATGACTACATATTGTTTTGAACCTTCATTATAAGTTAAAAATCTAGGGATAAGAGATGGAATTTGAACAATCGCTGAGTTAATGGCATCATCTGTATCGATGTCTACGAAGATATTTAGACTTTTATTATTTAGTTTTGGGAAAGGATGGTATGCATCTATACCAAGTGGTGTTAACGTTGGTAAAATAGTTAGTTTAAAATCTCTTTCTAACTTGCTTAAAATAGAGTCAGATAAGTTTTCTGGTTTACACATAACAATGTCATAATTGCGTAATTCTTCGATAAGTTCGTTATAGCGTTCATATTGCATATTGACATATTTTTTAGCTTTTTCTTGAATCGCATCTACTTGTTCTTGTGGTGTCATTTGTGTTTTATTTTCAGGTTTATCGAATCCCATTTTTACTTGGTCTTTTAAACCAGCCACACGCACCATGAAGAATTCATCTAAGTTCGAACTAAAGATAGATACAAAATTTAATTTTTCTAATAGTGGATTGTTGTTATCATAAGCTTCTTGTAATACACGATAGTTGAAATCTAACCAACTGAGTTCGCGATTATTATAGTACTTCGGCAAGCTAATATCATAGTCTCCCAATTGAGTTTGCATATTCAAAATACACCTCGTCATTTCTTCGATTATCAATCTTTCTATTTGTAAACATATATAGTCTATGACAGAACTATCTACCTATAATATAACATACAAATTTTAAGATTTTGTAAAGACAATGGATACTGATCCTTTAAGAATCTTTTCGATATGCTTTTTCTGTCTTAATGCTTGATATTTCTCAGCAATCGGTTCGCCTTCAGTATAATGTACGGTCAGTTCATAATCGTCATTGCCTTTTTTCGTTTCTTTTAAAGTCACGTCTTCAACAAAGCTAGTTTGTGAAATATTTAAAGCATTCACAAATTTAATAATGCCACCTAATGCTTGAATGGTTTCAATTTCCTTATTACTGAACCAATCTGTTTCTTTACAATAGAACTTAAGTAAAGATTTATTTTTAAAACTTGCTAAAAGGGCGAGTTTAACGCGATCTTTATGTGTATAACCATTAATCATTGAGTTCGCAATAATATAATACGTATGTGGAGAACTTGAATCTGAATCAATAAATCTACCTAAATAATAAATATAGGTCGCTTCTTCAAAGAGACGTTGCTCTGTGTCATTAATCTTTAAATCACCTAAATCCATTAATTGTTTTAATAAAGATTGCGCTAATTTTAGACGACCTTGTGAGCTACGTTCTTCGATGTGATAGTCATGTGCTAAGAAATAAATCGATTCTTTACGCACATTATTTTTGTCAAATACATCTGGATAGCGTGAGCGAATTTGTTTAATAATATAGCCTTCACGTAAACCATTTCTTGAAAATGTGAATTGCTTCGCATCTATTTTTTTATAAAGTGTCTTAAATACTGACACCGCTGGAAGAATAATATCTGCACGATCGCGACTTAATCCATCTAGGTTATTTAACTCATCACGTGAACTTTTACGTATAATATCGTACACTTCATCAATATCTTTATCTGACATTGTATAATTGTGTACGCCACTTATAGGATAAGTGTGTTCAGATTGATGGATACGTGCTACGTTACGTGCAGAACCACCGACACCGACTAATGCAACGTCTTGATCTTTAAGCCAATCTAATGTACTAAATTGTTGAGATAAGAATTTCTCCATATCTTTGATCGCGCCTTTATCATTGTGGTCTTTGCCATCAAAGAATTTACGTTTTAACGTTACTACACCGAAAGGAAAACTATGTGATTCAAATAATTCTTTATCCTTAAATAAAGTAACTTCAGTTGAACCACCACCGATGTCTACAGATACACCATTTTCAATTTCCGTAGTATGAGTAATAGCATAGTAACCATAATATGCTTCGTCTTTTTCAGGAATAATTGAAATTTCAATATCAAGTTCATCTTTCACTTTTTTAACAATGTCATCCTTGTTCTCAGATTGACGAATCGCTGCTGTTGCGATAGGATGCAATTCTTTTACTTCAAATTTTTCAGATACAGATTTAAAACTGCGTAATGCTTCAATGAGCACTTTAATACCTTCTTGACTCATTTTATTTTCTTTTGTCAAATATTGACTCAAGCGAGCAGGCGTTTTAATGTTGAGCAATTCATTTAATCCTGCCTCTTTGCTAAATTTAAAGATAACTAATCTAATCGTATTCGAGCCAATATCTATTAATCCTATACGTTCTTCCATCATGGCCTCCTAAGTCTTTCAATACTTCCTATTATAGTTTTATTTTACATGAATTTTATTAATAGAAAAAGATACGAATCATATTTACATTTCTTTGGATATAGAAAAGAATTCAATTGTAAAACGATTTCATTTTTAGTATCACGTTTAATCTGAACTATTTAGTGGAAGAATAAGGTTGTATTAGAAAACAAGTTCACTAGGAGTGTGACAAGATGAGACGTTTAGAAAATAAAATTGCAGTCATCACAGGTGCAAGTACAGGTATTGGACAAGCATCGGCAAAAGTGTTAGCGCAAGAAGGAGCACATGTCTTAGCACTTGATATTTCAGATGAATTAGAAAAAAACTGTAGATGACATTAATCAAGAGGGCGGTAAAGCGACAGCTTATAAAGTTGATATCTCTCAAGATCAACAAGTGAAAGATTTTGCTGAGAAAGTTAAACAAGACTATGGTCACATTGACATTATCTTCAACAATGCAGGTGTAGATAATGGGGCAGGACGTATTCATGAATATCCAGTTGAAGTATTTGATAAAATTATGTCTGTCGATATGAGAGGTACATTCTTAGTAACGAAATTCTTATTACCATTAATGTTCGATAATGGAGGTTCAATCATTAATACAGCTTCATTCTCAGGACAAGCAGCAGACTTGTATCGTTCTGGTTATAATGCCGCTAAAGGTGGCGTCATTAATTTCACTAAATCGATTGCGATTGAATATGGCCGTGAAAATATTCGTGCGAACGCGATTGCACCAGGTACCATTGAAACACCGCTTGTAGATCATTTAGCTGGTACATCTGAAGATGAAGCGGGTAAAACATTCCGCGATAATCAGAAATGGGTCACTCCACTTGGTCGTTTAGGACAACCTGAAGAAGTAGGTAAATTGGTTGCTTTCCTAGCATCAGATGATAGTTCATTTATTACAGGTGAAACGATTCGTATTGATGGTGGTGTGATGGCATACACTTGGCCTGGTGAAATGTTAAGTGAAGATAAATGGAAACATTCTGTAGAATAAATCATAGTGGATATATTAGCGTTTAAGTGTGAGAGATGGCTTCAGTATGAGGCTGTCTCTCGCTTTTTATGTATTTAGATAAATTATTCTATTTTATAAAAATGTTATAATGTTGTTGTCGTCTTTCCTTTAGACGGTAGTACGTTTAAAGGAGGTGAAGTTATGACGTTAATATTTGTACTCGTTATTGCACCTATATTAAATAGGTGGCTCAATATATTGTTTGATTATTGGTTTGAACAATATAAGAATAAAAAAGACGGCAGATAATCCAATACACAAAGAACCCCTAGTCTAGGGCAATAGACTAGGGGTTCGTATCGTTATGACGTTAATACTCGTTAATATAATGTTAACATAAGTAGATGTAACATTTCAATATTCAAATTACCATTTGATTTGATTATACGTTTGATCATTTAAAGAACGTACAATTTCAGTGATTAATCGTACTGAATTTTCATAATCATCGGTATGAAGAACAGATACATTTGAGTGCATATAGCGTAATGCCACACCAATAGCAATTGTTGGAATACCATCGTTAGCAACATGGATACTACCAGCATCTGTACCACCGCGTGGTGTAGTATCCCATTGAACCGTAATATAATGTTTTTTTGCCACTTCTTTAATATGTTGACGTAAGCCTTGATGTGCCACATTTGAAGCATCCATTAAAATAATTACTGGGCCGTCACCAATGGCTGTATCACTACCATATTGTGCCATTCCAGGTGTATCGTATGCGACCGCAACGTCGACTGCGATAGCTAAATCGGGGTTGATTTTATTTGCTGCGACTTTAGCGCCACGTAAACCAACTTCTTCTTGTACAGTGCCACCTGCATATAAATTAATACCGATCGATTCATCTTTAAGATTGTTAAGTACGTCAATAGCAAGTGCACAACCGTATCGATTATCAAATGCTTTGGCAGTTAAATATTTACCATTTGCAAGTTGTTCAAACTCACTATAAGGTGTAATCATATTTCCAATTTCAATACCGTATTGTTCAGCATCTGCTTTACTTCTAATACCAATATCAATAAACATGTCTTTGATATCGATAGACTTTTTGCGTGCTTCTGGTTCAAGTACATGTGGAGGTTTAGAACCAATAATACCTCGTATTTCTTTACCATCGTCAGTCGTGATGGTTACTTTTTGAGATAACATCACTTGGCTCCACCAACCGCCAATAGGTTGGAATTTAATAAACCCATTATTGTCAATTTTAGTGACGATGAATCCAATTTCATCTAAATGACCAGCTAACATTAATGATTTAGATCCCGTTTTACTTTCCTTTTTACCGAAGATACCACCCAAACCATCTTCGATAATCTCATCACTAATAGGTGTTAAATAGTCTCGCATTTTTTCTTTAACTTGGTATTCATAACCAGCGATACCATTAACATCTGTTAATGTTTTGAGCAATTCGATAGATTCTTTCATACATTGAGTCCTCCTAAAAACGTTGTTAAGTGTATTGTAGCATGGATAAAATGAATTTTATGAACAATAGTTTATCATATCTATGCAAATTAAATGTATCCCATTCATAGTTGGTAAGTGATATAATTTGTTTAAAATTAAATATGGGGAAGTAGATGAGCATAATGAAAAAAGTCTTAACATTATTTGTGTTGTCAGTGTTAAGTGTTTGTATATTAGGGGCTTGTAGTCAATCACGTTCAAAAACATACGAAGGTGATATTGATGGTAAGCATGTTCTTACAACATTAACTTATAAAAAAAATAAAGTGATTAAACAATCAACTGTCAGTACTTTAAAATATGATGATCTGGGAATGTCTAAACAAGAAGGTGAAAAATCTTTTAAAGACTATCGTCCATTAAAAGGGGAAAAGGGTGTAACATATACGCTAAGTAGTAAGCATCAAAAAATAGTTGAAAACATAGATATTGATTATAACAAAGCAAACTTAAAAGATGTTAGTCGTTACTTTGCATTAGCACATTATTCTAAAAACTATAAAAAAGTGACAATGGATGGTACGGTCAAAGAACTTAAAAAAATTGGATTCCAGAAAAAAAGCAATATGAATGAAGAATAATATAAAAGTGAGACAACCATTGGCTTAGATGGATTCTCTCACTTTTTTGTTGACTATTGAATAAGTTTTAATTTATAACTTGCGATATCTTCAATATGTCCATTTTTTCTTTTAATCACAATATGATCTCCTGTAATTTCATTTGGACTTTTAACACCTACTGCAGCTGCAACATTAAATAATCCCTCATGTAAACTCGTCACATAGTTTGTGACACGATATTGCTTTTCTTCAACAATTAAAGCCTTTTCTTTTTTAGGATCCGTTGTTGCGACGCCAACTGGGCAAGTATTTAAATGACATTGTTGGCTCATAATGCAACCAATGCTGATCATCATACCTCTTGCAATATTACATAAATCAGCACCAAGTCCAAGTGCAATGGCTATTTTATCTGGTGTAATAAGTTTTCCAGATGCGAATATCTTCATATATTTGCGTGCATCATAACGTTCTAAAACACCAGTAACGATTGGAAGGGCAGTAAAAAGTGGGAGGCCAACACCATCTTGTAATTCTTGGAAAGTTGCCCCTGTTCCACCTTCACCACCATCAACAGTAATAAAGTTTGGATAAATATCTAGGTTAATCATTTCTTGAACAAGGGCCTCAATTTCATCAACTCTGCTTACCACAATTTTAAATCCCACAGGTTTCTGACCGAGTTTTTGCAACTTAGCTACAAATTCTAATAACTCTTTCGGATTATTAATGAAATCGAAGCGGTTAGGTGAATTGATTGTCTTATAGGGTTCGATATTACGAATTTTAGCAATTTCTTCTGTAACTTTATTGCCCTCCATATGACCACCACGTGTCTTAGCACCTTGTGCAAGCTTAATTTCAAATGCTTTAACTTCTTTATGGTTTGCCACATTTAAGAAAGCTTCTTCACTAAAACCACCGTCTTTATCTCTCACGCCGAATAAACCTGGTCCAATTTGATAAATAATATCGCAGCCACCTTTAAGATGATATTCAGATAATCCGCCTTCTCCTGTATTCATCCATGAGCCAGCACGTGCAAGTCCTTGAGATAATGCAGTAATCGCACGACCACCTAATGAGCCATAACTCATACCAGATTGACCTACTAAACGTTTGACTTTAAAGGGGTGTGCTAATTCTTCGCCTATAATAACTGCATGATCATCTGATAAATAATAAGGATCAATGTTTTTGTTCTCACGATGCTCTTCACGTTTAAACAATCGTTCATTATCGATTGAATAAATAAATGTTGAAATCATTGAATGGTTATCAATTTGAAGTTCTGACTTTTGTAATGGAAACATAGTGTTTCGAATATAAAAACCTTCTTCATAGTTTTTTTCTGTACCAAAACTAGTCATTCTTGAATGATATTTACCTGCTAAAACGATATCAGTATATTGATTTCTTGAAAATGGTTTTCCTTCGGTATCATTTGCAAATAAATATTGACGTAATTCTGGTCCTATTTTCTCTGAAAAGTAACGTATTCTGCCTAATACAGGAAAGTTACGTAACACACTATGTTGTTCTTGTCTTTTATCTTTGAATAAAAGATATAACCCAACCATTAATATAGACAGTAACACCATAATAATAAGAATATTAACTATAAATTGCATGACAGTAAGTAATGTTGTCATGCCCATCCCCCCTTCATCCCCTTTATATTGTAAATCTTACATCAAAAAATTGTATTTACAAATAAAAATAAATAGATTTAATATTTATCTTTAAATATCAAATAATGAAAAAGTTAGGATCTCTTATGACAATAATGTTTTTAAATGATAAAGTACTATATACGTAGATCGTTGAGGTGATATATGAAAAAAGAAAAAGATGTGATCACACAAGTGGTATCAAAAAATCGATGGGGTAATCCTGAAATAATAAAAAAAGATTTTCTACTCATTCCTTTGTTTATCTTTTTCCAAATTTTAACGCCTATTATTATTGTTTTTGGTGTATTAGGTGTGACGGCTATGGTTACCCAACAACCACCGCCATCTTATTTATATAATGTGATGCTAAGTTTAAGTTTTGTGATTGCTCAATTTATTGTGTTAGGATTATTTTTCACATTACATAAGTTTTATATTGCGAGTGTTGTACGACGACAATATCGTATTGCGATTCATCAGTATTTGAAATTGATTATAATCACCGTAATCGTTAGTGTGATGTTATATTATGGTTTTAATGCATTGGCACACATATTACCGCATCCTTTTGGCTATGTAGATACACAAGCACAACGTCGTTTAGAAGGATTGTTTATTCATCCAAGTGCACTGATATTCACTTTTATTTCAGTAGTATTATTACGCCCCTTAATTGATGAGTTACTATTTCGTCATCTATTGATTCATGAATTAGGTAAAAAATTTAATCTTTTAGTAATGATGATTGTTAGTGTGTTAATAGAAACTATTGTCCAAGTATATGATTTAATTTCAATATTGGAAGCCATCCCTTACATGATTATTTCAATAGGTGCAGTGATTGTATATATGAAAAGTGGGAAAAATTTAGCAGCTTCCTATCTTTATCATAGTACTGTACAACTCATCATATTTATTATTACAATGATTGATAAGCTTGTTTAAATAGAAAGAATAGGAGAGTTATATGACTTCGGAACATAATGATACATACTACCAAACCTCAGAGCAGCGACCGATAAGAAATGAATTTGATTCAAAACGTATTGTTAAACGTGATTTTTGGCTCATACCTACATATTTAGTCATGAATATTGTTTTTCCGTTGATTCTTACATTTATTGTGATGGGAATAATTTCAGGCATCACAGGAGGTCATATATCGGAAAGTAAGTTTACAAAATATTATTTAGGATATGCGCAAGTCTTTACGTTAATTGGTCAATGTCTTGTATTAGTAGTCTTTTATTTAATGCATCGCAAAACCATTATTCCTATTGCCATCTCACGTTTCAAAGCTTTAAAAAAACATATTCCACTCATTATCATTGTGATGGTGGCCCTTTATGTGTTGCAAGGCGCATATGGTTATTTAATGGAATTTTTACCGAAACAATATCAGTTTGATGATACAGAAAATAACAAAATGATTATTAAAATGTTTGAAATCAATTGGCTTTGGCCTGTTTTATTTTTAGATATTGTGATTATTACACCTGTTGTAGAAGAATTATTATTTAGACATTTGTTAATTCATGAGTTAGGTAAAAAATTAACGTATGGTGTGATGTATGTCGTGTCAGTGCTCGGGTTTGCAGGATTACATATGACAAGTGCATCATCACCATTTGAAGTTGGCCCTTATTTAATTATGGCTACAGGATTTGTTGTGGCATATCACTTAAGTGGTCGAAATTTAGCGATGACGATTACCCTTCATATGATAAATAATTTTGTTTCTTTTATAGCGATTATTATGAGTATCATTTGGGGTTAAGAGTAAGAGGTAGAGTCATTGAAATTCAAAAAATAGTAACATTGAATTTCATTACTTTGCCTCTTTTTTTGTTATGATAAAAAAGAATATGTCATCCCATTAAAGAGTAAAGATAAGGAGGAAACGCTTGTGTTATTAGAAGTAAAACATCTGACCTATAAAGCAGATCAACGAACGATACTCAATAATATTAATTTTAAATTAGATCAAGGTGAAACCGTTGCAGTAGTTGGTCCTTCTGGAAGCGGAAAAAGTACATTCTTAAAGCAACTCAACAATTTAATTAGTCCGACTGAAGGAGAATTATTATTTAAAGGAAAACCATATGATGAGTATCGTCCTGAAGAATTACGTTCTAAAATTAGTTACATGATGCAACAAAGTGAATTATTTGGAACGACAGTAGGCGACAATATGGCTTTCCCAGCATTAACGCATTATGATCAATTTGATGAAGATAAAGCGAATGATTTACTTAATAAAGTCGGCTTATCAAATTATAGTCTAGATTCTAAAATAGAACATATGTCTGGGGGAGAACGTCAACGTATTGCTATTGCACGCCAGTTAATGTATCAACCAGAGATATTACTCCTAGATGAATCAACGAGTGCACTTGATACGCAAAATAAAGAAAAAATTGAAGATATTATCTTTAAATTAGCAGATGAAGGCGTCGCTATATTATGGATTACCCATAGTAATGATCAAAGTATGAGAAACTTTCAAAGAAGGATTACTATTAAAGATGGTCAGATTACAAATGAGGAGGTGTTAAATCATAATGAGTAATACAGCGCTTTGTTTAACAGCATTATTATTATTAATTCCTATTATTATTTCATATAAAGAAGGCTTACATATTATCAAAGATTTAGTCGTCGCTTCGATTAGAGCGGTGGTTCAATTATTAATTTTAGGATTGATATTAGAATATATTTTTAAAATTGATCAAGTATGGATATTATTGATTGCAGTATTAGTCATTATTATTAACGCTTCTTGGAATACCATTAATCGTGCATCGCCTGTTATGCATCATGTGTTTTGGATTTCTTTTGTTTCTATATTTATATCAACAGCAATTCCATTAGCATGTGCAGTGCTTGCTGGTGCCATCGATTTTAAAGCAAATGATGTCATTCCTATCGGCGGTATGCTTGCAAATAATGGTTTAATTGCCATTAATTTGGCATATCAAAATTTAGATCGTGCGTTCGTTCGAGATGTAGACGATATTGAATCTAAGTTAACATTAGCAGCAACGCCAAAGCTTGCGTCTAAAGGGGCGATTCGTGAAAGTATTCGTTTAGCGATTGTTCCAACAATTGATTCTGTAAAAACATATGGGTTAGTGTCTATTCCGGGTATGATGACAGGATTAATTATTGGAGGTATGGCACCATTACAAGCCATCAAATTCCAATTACTTGTTGTGTTTATTCATACTACTGCAACGATTATGTCTGCATTGATTGCAACGTATTTAAGTTATGGTCAATTCTTTAATGCACGTCATCAACTCGTAGCACGTACAACTAATATAAAAGACAATAACTAAATCTCAATGACATATTTTTTCGCACAAAAGTTTAAGAAATTATTATATAATGAAACAGTTACGAATGATAAAGGTTACCATTGCGTAACTGTTTTTTTATGCCAAAATATAGAAAGAAAGGAGTCCTATGCATGTCTGTCATGCGAGTGGCAACCTTCATTATTAGTGTGTTTATCGTCGGTATGGTTGAGATGATGGTTGCAGGAATTATGAATTTAATGAGTGAAGACCTCGGTGTCTCTGAAGCGATTATTGGTCAGCTTGTGACTTTATATGCATTAACCTTCGCTATTTGTGGACCCATACTTGTTAAGCTTACGAATCGCTTTGCAGTACGACCGGTCTTATTATGGACACTCGTTGCATTTATCATTGGAAATGCAATGATTGCGATGGCGCCTAACTTTACTATTTTAGTGATTGGACGTATCTTATCTTCAGCAGCCGCTTCACTCATTATCGTTAAAGTCTTAGCTTTAACAGCGATGTTAACGATACCTAAAAATAGAGGGAAAATGATTGGTGTCGTTTATACTGGATTTAGTGGGGCTAATGTATTTGGCGTCCCAATCGGTACGATGATTGGGGATGCAATAGGTTGGAGATTTACGTTCTTATTTATTATTATTGTGAGTGTGATAGCTGGTGTACTGATGATGGTATATTTACCATCAACATCAGAATTAAATCAAGTTCAACGTCAATGGGGTTCAACTTCAAATAAACAGCCAAATACATCTAAAATTTTAAGACCAGCAGAGGTAGTCAAATATTTAGCGATTACTTTTTTAATTTTAGTAGCCAATTCTGTGACATTTGTTTATATTAATCCTCTTATTTTGAATCATGGTCATCAAATGGGATTTGTATCATTGGCGTTATTAGTGAATGGGATTGCAGGAGTGATTGGTACGTCGTTAGGTGGCATATTAGCAGATAAACTTAGTAGTAAACGTTGGCTAATCATTGCCTTTTCTATTTTTATAGTTATGATGTTGATGATGAATCTTATTTTGCATACTGTTACCTTATTATTAATTGGATTGTTTATATGGAATATTGTACAGTGGAGTACCAATCCAGCAATTCAAAGTGGTATAATTGAACATGTTGAAGGTGATACGAGTCAAGTGATGAGTTGGAATATGTCGAGTCTGAATGCGGGAATAGGATTTGGAGGCATTATTGGAGGACTCGTTGTTTCAAATATCTCTGTTCAAGCAGTCACGATTGTGAGCGCAATAGTTGGAACTATGGGTCTTATTATTGTCATAAGTTTAAAAAATATGTCTTATATAAAAAATTAAGTAGGAAGTGGAACAGAATTCATTTTGAATTCATCGTTCCGCTTCTTTTTATTTATATATATAACAATAAGGTGTTTGAGGAGAATAAGATGACCACGGCATAGTGTGGTATGTTGCAAAATAGATTAAATCATCTATCATATGTTTACTGAGATGACGTTCATGTTCTAATGAGTTCACACCATGCGCTTTTAAAATCTCTAATTTTCCAAACCAAAACACTAAATCTAAAATATGATAAGCAGATTGAAACGGTGATACATTAGAAAGGCACCAGTCAAAACGTAATTTCCAACAATGGCGATTGTTTTCAAGTTGATTTAAAAATGAAATCGCAGGTGTTTCAAAATAATGAGTTGTCACCATAAGGGCTTGGTCTTTACCAGTTTGAACTTGAGAAATGTGAAGGTGTATATCATTTAATTTCATAACTTCTACAAAGCGTTCAGATGATAGTTTTCTAGATTCATTACGAATATAGATATTGCCTTCCTCTTTCGTAGTACCTATAACAACTGGTTTAGTAAATTGAGAAAGAGGACGAGACATGTTTGACTCTTGAATAGGTGCATAAATCAATTCAAGACCTTTTGATTTCCCACGTGATGCTTCATCATAAGCCATTAATGATAATATATCTAAAGTTGTTAAGTGAGTAATACTTTTTTTAGGACAATAGGCATCTTTCAGATAGGCAAAATGGGCTGCTTTCTTTTGTCCTAATAAATGAGAATCAAGACGTAGCGTTCCGCTTAATAACATCACTTGATGATAGTATTTGTCTAATTCTGGTCGTTGCATTAATGCCATAATACTCATACTACCAGCAGACTGTCCCATTAATGTTATATTGTTTGAATCTCCACCGAAATATTTAATAAACGTATGTACCCATTTGAGTGCATTAATTTGATCAGACAAACCATTGTTTTTATTATAATCGCTATTGAAGTAAGACCAGTCTAAAAACCCTAAAGCACCTAAACGATAATTAAACGTAATTACAATGACATCATGTCGAGCAACAATATGTTCAGGTGTATAAAGTTCCTGAGAACCATGTCCGTTCACAAAGCCACCACCATAAAAATAGATAATGACAGGCTTATTGTTATATTGATTGTTTTGACACCAAATATTTAAATATAAGCAGTCTTCACTTTGGTTAAATAATTGAGCATGTGATGAGAAGAAGGTTTCGAGTTTGTTGTATGGTTGTGGTGGTATAGATTTAAACGATGTTGCCTCAATGGTCTTATCCCAAGTTTTTAAGCATTTCGAGTGTTTAAATCGATGTTCATTGATAGGTTTATCAGCATAAGGAATCCCGAGAAAGTAATTAATTTTCTTTTTAGTATAGCCTTTAATATCTCCGCCATGTGTTTTAATTAAAGTCAATAGTATCATCTCCATACTTATCTTATGTCTAATATAACATTAAAAAAAACGTCTGAAACAAGTTGAGACTATTCTCTAACTTGTTTCAGACGTTTGAATGATTATTCGTTACCTTTAGCAGCTGCTTCAGCTTCTTCTGGTGAGCCGTCTTTCATTTTTTTATTGATTTTCTTAGCACGTTTGAAGTAAATACTATTGAAGTGACTTGAAGAACCAATTTTATAAAAAATGAGTGACAACACAATAATAGCAATAAAGTCATATGGGTAGTGAATCCAGTTCATACCTTTAAATTCCTTACTACCTACAAATGACATAGCAGCTAATAAAATAAGATAGACAATAATCCATAAGCTACCGCCAATTTGTTTTTTAGTATTTTTCCAATTCATTTTATATTCATAGAAGAAGTAAATTGGTAACCCTAAAATAATAATTAAAATAACTTCTGCTGTAGTAGGCCACATTGCCCAATAAATGGCCAATGATGCTAATACGAATGATAAAGGTGCCATGATTTTTAATAATTTACCACGGAAGGGACGATGCAATTTAGGCCCCATTTTACGTAACGCAATAACGGTAGTAGGGCCTGTAAGATAGGCTACTAATGTTGCAGTTGAAATAACAGCTGCAAGTACCCCCCAATCGCGGAATAACGTTACCATGATCATACTCATGACAGCATTAAATGCAATCGCAACACGTGGAATATTATATTTTGAATTAATTTTTCCTAAGAATTTAGGAATATGACCATTTTTTTCCATAGCGCTTAATACGCGACCAGTAATGGCTACAAATGATACACCAGTACCAAATGGAGATACTACGGCTTCAATATAAAGTAAAATGGCTAACCAATTAATACTTAATAAAATTGCCATGTCTGCAAATGGTGAATTAAAGTTAATACCGTGCCAACCATGTGAATGAATCATTGATTGTGGCATTGAAGTGATAAATGTACTTTGTAAGATAATATATAAAATTGCACTTAATATTAGTGAAATGCCGATACCACGTGCAATGTTTTTCTCAGGATTTTTAATTTCTGAGCCCATATTAATGATCGTTTGGAATGCATTAAATGAGAAGATAATACCTGATGTTGTTGTTGCTGCAAAGATAGGAGCACTACCATATGGCATAAATGTATTCAAGGAATGACCATAGTTTCCTGAATCAAACCCTGAGATCGTTAACATAATAATTGTTAGGAGTGGCACCCCTAATTTAAATACAGAAATTAAACTTGTAAATGAGGTTAATAATTTTACAGACCAATAATTTAATAATGAAAAGACAATGATGATAATGTAAACAACAAATAAACCAACTGTACTTATAGAACCATTATGCATCAATGCCTGAGTTGGCTTAGCCCAGTCCCAAGGCCAAGAGCTGATATATTGGACTGCAGATACTGCTTCAATTGGAATAATCGTTACGAGTGAGACCCAATTTGCCCATGCAGCAATGAAGCCAAGTAATGAACCATGTGTATATTGAGCATAGTTACTCATGCCACCAGATTGTGGAAACATTGTTCCTATTTCAATATAGTTATAAGAAATCGTTCCAATAACTATGAAGCCTATGACCCATGAGATAATGGCTGCTGGTCCAGCAACTGAAGATGCTTCCCAAGCTCCAAAGAGCCAACCAGAACCAATTAACGAACCTAAACCGAGTAACACGAGTTGCGTCAAGCTAATTTTATTATCGTTTTTATTCTTTCCCATAAATACTCCTTTTAATTTATTTTATTTTTTATAAAAAAAACACGATATAATTATACGCTTATCATTTAATTAGTCAAACTAAATATTTAAGAGATTTCAAAATATTATTAAAAGGAGTTTATTAAATTTTTTCTATAATATAATGATGATAATGTTATGAAAAAGTATGTAGTGAAACCGATGTAGAAAGGGAATAAATGATAAATAAAAATAGAGATGATAGGCATAGAATCGTATGATTTGAAATAATACAAAAAACCCTGTAAAGAAGTTTTCTTTACAGGGTTAAAACATTTAATTAATATTTTTGGTCACCATTTAATTTAACTAGGATTTTAGCTTGTGATTTATCATTAACTAATTGATTGAATCCTGATTCAACGATGTCAGCTAATTCAATTTTATCTGTGACAACGCTCTTAACATCTAAGCTGCCATTTGCGATTAAATCAATTGTTTGTTGGAATGTTGTTGGTGTATAAGCAATAGTAGACGTTAATTTAACACCAGAGTTTGTCAATAACATTGGATCAAAGTTAACTTCGTGTGCAAAGATTGAAACAATGACAACACTACCTCTTGGGCGTGTTACTTTTACAGATTGTGCTAATGTTACGCCAACACCAGCTACTTCAAAGGTTACATCTACACCGTTTTCAGTATGTTCGTTTACGAATTCTAATGGGTCAGTATTACCAGAGTTTACAACGTGAGTTGCGCCCACTTCTTTAGCTTTAGCTAAACGTTCTTCTGATAAATCAAATACAAAGATTTTACTAGCACCAGCTGCTTTAGCTGCAACGACTGTTAATAAACCAATTGGACCTGCACCAAAGATAGCCACTGTATCACCAAATAATAAGTTACCTTCTTTAACAGCTTGCACTGCTACTGCTGTTGGTTCAACTAATGCACCTTCTTGAGCAGACACATTTTCAGGTAAGTGATACACATTGTCTTCAGGTGCATTAGTAAATTCAGCGAAACCACCATCTGAACCCAATCCGATGAATGTATACCCATCATATAAATCTAAATTTTCTTCTTTTTCACGTGCAGAAACAGTTGGGTTTACAACGACACGGTCACCTTTTTTATATTTTGTAACGTCTTTCCCCACTTCTTCAACGATACCTGAGAATTCATGTCCTAAAGTTACAGGTGCTTTTTGACCTAAGAATGGATCAGGTTTGTCAGTGGAAATAAATACTGGACCTTCTAAATATTCGTGTAAGTCAGTACCACAAATACCAGCCCAAGATACTTTAACTTTTACTTCGTTATCTTTTAATTCTTTTGGTTCACGATCTTCAACGCGAACATCTTTTTGACCATACCATACTGCTGCTTTCATGATATATAACATCCCTTTCATAATAAAAAACACTTTGTAATTATAGATTAATACGAGGAACTCAGAAATTCAAATATATATAAATGAATTGTTAAACACTTTAGAAAAATTTGACAATTTTTCGAACTTTAATTGTAGACAATATAAAAAAGTTGGAATGTACTATTTACAAAGAATAGTTGTATATAAGTAATGTTAAATTTAAAAACTTAAAAAAATAATTAGGTAAAAAAATTAATTATTACATATAAATAATGTTTCAAAAAATTATAAAGGGTATATAAGTATAGGTGGTGGAATTTTAACGATTTCTATTAAAATTCAATTTTTTAAAACTTTATTACGTAATGGCCATATGGTTCTTGATTGAGACAATCAAAAATAGAATACTTTGGCTTTTTTGTATTTAAAATATTCCATCATTAATACGATAGAAGGGGACATCCTATGACGCTTAGTATAAAGAACCTTACTAAAATTTATTCTGGAAATAAGAAAGCAGTCGATAATATTTCTTTAAATATTGAAGCTGGAGAATTTGTTGCATTTATTGGAACAAGTGGTAGTGGTAAAACAACAGCATTAAGAATGATTAATCGCATGATTGAACCTACAGAGGGTTCAATTGAAATGAATGGTAAAGATGTACGTAACATGAATCCAGTAGAATTACGTCGTAGTATTGGATACGTGATTCAACAAATTGGATTAATGCCACATATGACTATCAGAGAAAATATTGTGCTCGTTCCAAAACTTTTAAAATGGTCTAAAGAAAAGAAAGATGCTAAAGCAAAAGAGTTGATTAAATTAGTCGATTTACCTGAGGATTACTTAGATCGTTATCCGTCTGAATTGTCGGGTGGACAACAACAACGTATTGGTGTAGTTAGAGCGCTTGCAGCAGAACAAGACATTATTTTGATGGACGAACCGTTCGGTGCATTAGATCCTATAACTAGAGATACATTACAAGATTTAGTTAAAGATTTACAAAAAAAGTTAGGAAAAACATTTATTTTTGTAACTCATGATATGGATGAAGCGATTAAGCTAGCAGACAAAATTTGTATTATGTCGAAAGGCCAAATTGTTCAATATGATACACCGGACAATATTTTAAGATATCCAGCAAATGATTTTGTTAGAGAATTTATTGGACAAAATAGACTGATTCAAGATCGACCAAACATGAGAACGGTTGAAGATGCAATGATCAAACCTATCACTATTCAAGCTGACGATTCTCTTAATGATGCAGTCAATATTATGAGAAAACATCGTATAGACACTATTTTTGTAGTGAATAATAAACATCGTCTTTTAGGTTTTTTAGATATTGAAGATATAAACCAAGGATTACGTCAAGGTAAAGAATTAATTGATACGATGCAGCGTGATGTTTATAAAGTACATATCGATTCAAAACTACAAGATTCAGTACGAACTATTTTAAAGCGTAATGTACGTAATGTGCCTGTAGTAGATGATCATCATACATTAATTGGACTGATTACACGCGCAAACTTAGTAGATATTGTGTATGACTCCATTTGGGGTGAAGATAATGAAACGAGTCACTCTTCTAAAACCTATTCAAATGAAGTTGAGCGAGAGAATGAACGTCAAAATGAAACACAACAACGTTTAACATCGCAAGGTACACAACGTTATCATGAAGATATTATGAACGGAACAGATAGAGAACATACCCATAATACGGATGATACGGGAGTGGATCGTTAATGAGAGACTTTTTTGCACAATACGGAGAAGAACTCGTATCGAAAACGATAGAACATTTCTATATTTCTATTATTTCGTTACTTATTGCTATTGTCGTAGCTGTACCACTTGGTATTTTATTATCAAAAACAAAACGTACGGCGAATGTTGTATTGACTATTGCAGGTGTACTTCAAACGGTACCAACACTTGCCATTTTAGCGCTTATGATTCCAATTTTTGGTGTAGGTAAGACACCAGCAATTGTAGCTTTATTTATCTATGTATTATTACCTATCTTAAATAATACAGTATTAGGAGTTCAAAATATTGATAAAAACATTATTGAAGCTGGAACAAGTATGGGGATGACAAAACTTCAATTAATGAAAGATGTGGAATTACCCCTTGCCTTGCCATTAATTATTAGTGGTATACGTCTTGCAAGTGTATATGTCATTAGCTGGGCTACACTTGCGAGTTATATTGGTGCAGGTGGTCTAGGTGATTTAGTATTTAATGGCTTAACTCTCTATGAACCACCAATGATTATTAGTGCTACAATTTTAGTGACTTGTTTAGCACTAATTGTGGATTTCTTATTATCTTTAGTTGAAAAATGGGCTGTACCTAAAGGTCTTAAAGTATCTAGATAGTTTAAAAGGGAGGAATGAACAGCTATGAAAAATATTAAATATATATTTATCGTTCTTGCATTGTCTCTCATCGTATTATCTGGATGCGGCTTACCCGGTTTAGGTGACAGTAATTCGAAAGACAGTGTGAAAATTACAGCGACTGAAAGTAGTGAAACCAAAATAGTAGCAAATATTGAGAAATTAATGATTGAACATTATACAAATGGAGATATCAAACCAATCATTATTGGAAATTTAGGTTCAAGTATTGTTCAACATAATGCACTTATGCGTGGAGATGCTAATATGTCAGCGGTGCGTTTTACAGGAACAGAGTTAACCAGTGTACTCGATGCACCCCCAACTAGAGATGCGAATAAAGCCATGGATGAGTCACAGCGATTATTTAAAAAGAAATATGATCAAAAATATTATCATTCACTTGGCTTTGAAAACACGTATGCGTTTATGGTAACAAAAGAAACTGCTGATAAATATCACTTAGAAAAAGTATCAGACTTAGAAAAATATAAAGATCAGTTACGCTTGGGTATGGATACTCAATGGATGAATCGTGCCGGAGATGGATACCCAGCTTTCCAAAAAGAGTATGGCTTTAAGTTCAAAAGTGCACGTCCAATGCAAATTGGTTTAGTGTATGATGCACTTAAAAACAAAAAATTAGATATTGCCGTTGGTTACTCCACAGACGGACGTATTGCGGCATATAATTTGAAAATCTTAAAAGATGACCGTAACTTTTTCCCTCCATATGATGGCAGTCCATTAGCCACAGAAGAATTAATTAAAGACCATCCAGAGATTGATAAAGCTTTAACAAAATTAGAAAATACAATAAGTACAAAAGAAATGCAAAAACTGAATTATGAAGCAGATGGAAAAGGAAAAGAACCAGCCGTCATTGCAGAAGAATTTATTAAAAAACATAACTATTTTGAAGATAAGAAAGGTGGTCAATAACAGTGAAAGGGAATTTGTTAAGTTCGCTTTATGAATATTACACTTTGAATTTTGGCTATCTGATGGAACTCTTTTTTAAACATTTATTAATGTCTATATATGGAGTATTGTTTGCATGTATTATTGGCATTCCAATTGGTATTTTAATTGCACGTTATTCAAAAATAGCATGGCCAGTGATTACTATTGCTAATGTTATTCAAACCGTGCCAGCCATTGCAATGCTTGCTATACTGATGTTGGCGTTAGGGCTCGGTCCATCAACAGTTGTATTTGCAGTGTTTTTATATTCCTTGCTACCGATTATTAAAAACACCTACACAGGTATGACAGAGGTTGACTACAATATTAAAGACGCAGGTAAAGGTATGGGAATGACTAATAATCAAGTTATGCGTATGATTGAGCTTCCACTATCGTTATCTGTGATCATCGGTGGTATTCGTATTGCACTTGTTGTAGCAATAGGAATTGTTGCTATTGGTTCGTTTATTGGCGCACCGACGTTAGGAGACATTATTATTCGTGGAACCAATTCTACTGATGGTACAGTCTTTATTCTTGCAGGTGCGATTCCAATTGCATTAATTGCTATTTTAATTGATATTGGTCTACGTTTATTAGAGAAAAAATTAGATCCCACACATCGTTCTAGTAAACAAGTACAAAGTTTAAGATAAATTAAAAGCGTTGCTTAGACGATGACTAAGTTGTTACTTAGTTCGTCAGCAACGCTTTTTTTATTAGAATAATAGTGAAGCAAGTGGTGGTACGATTACAACAATAATCACACCTACAATCACTACTGCAATACTTCCCATTGATTCTTCTGTTTCTCCTAGTTCTTTAGCAGCGGCAACACCAAGTGTGTGTCCACTTGTACCAAGAGCTAAACCACGTGCAATTGGATTTGAAATTTTAAACATTTTTACAATTTTTCCACCTAATGCTGAAATAACGACAGCGTTAAGGATAACTGCTAATGATGTTAATTCTTTTACACCACCGATACCGTCAGATACTGGTAAGGCAATCGCAGTTGTTGCAGCTTGAGGTAACATAGACGCACTAATTTGATCACCTAAGTGGAATAATGTTGCAACTAAATAGATTAAGATTAAAGCTACTAGTGTACCCACAGCAATACCACCAAAAATTTGTAACCAATATTTTCTAAGTACTTGACGTTTTTTATAAAGTGGAATCGCGAAACTAATTGTTGCAGCTTCTAAGAAGAAGTTGATAATATCTCCACCAATTTTATAGTTATCATAACTAATACCTGTTACTTTTAAAAAGACAATTCCTGCCACCATCGCTACAAATAAAGGTGCCAGTAGGAAAAAGCCATTTGTTTTTTTATAGAAATATTGTGCAATAATATATGGAATTAATGAGACTAAAATACCAAAATAAGGTGTTGTAATACCTAAGTGATCAGCCATTAGTTTTCCTCCTTAAGTCGTGTTTTTTCATTTTGTTCTTCAGTAGGGAATAATGTTTTTGTTACAAATAATTGTGATACATAGCCCACACTGACTAATAATAATAATGTTGAAATAATAATTAATAGAATAATTAAAATTGGATGTTGACTTAAAAGTGGTAACGAATTAATAACTGATACACCGGCTGGTACGAATAAGAAGCCGATATTATTTGTTAGAGCGGTTCCCACACCCTCTACTTGACGTAATTTTACGACTCCTGAACTTAATAAAATAAATAATAATACGAGTCCGATTACCGATGCAGGCATTGGAAACGGAATAAATGATTCAATAATTTTTGAAACAAATAATACAGCAACAATAGTTAATACTTGGATAAAGAAATTGTAAGTTTTACCTGCTTTCTTATTTCCTTGAGTATTAGCGGTAGTTGAATTGTTTTTCGCCATATTGATACTCTCCCTCTTTTTCTTTTCTCTTGATGTTAGTATAAAATGAAACCGCTTTCTTGAGTTAGATTTAGAAGTGAGTTACGAAAATTAATAGGTGAGTTGCAGTATTTTCCAGTTGAAAATCAGAAAGTGTTTATAGAACAATAAATGAACTGTGATGTCATTAAAAAAGCTTTTAATCTAACACTTGATCATATGAAGTGTTAGGTTAAAAGCTAACTTAGAATATATATTAAGCAAGACCAATTTCTTGTTTAAATGATTTCATAAATGAACGACTAACTTGAAATTTAACATTCGTTGTCATTGTCACTTGATACGTATAATTAAACCAGTGTTCGACACTTTCGATATACTGCTTGTTAATAATCGTAGCTCTATGAATTTTTATAAACAACTGCTTAGGTAATTTCTTCTCATAATAATTGAGCGGTTCTGTCGTTTCATATGTTTTTTTTAAAGTCGTAATAGTCGAAATTCCATTGTTCACAGAAATCGCAACAATATCGTCTAAATTGATGACATAAATACGCTCATCCACTTCGATAGGAAGTACACTTTGATGATTAGTATAAGAAGAAGTATTCGTTTGTGATTGTGGAGAGTGGATAGGGTCTGACAATGTTTGAATCTGTTGTTTAGCGTTTAATAATCGTTTTACTTTTTGAACTGCTTGTTCAATTCGTTCTAATTCAAAAGGTTTTAATATATAATCAACTGCATCTAATTCAAATGCTTTGACTGCAAACGTATCATGTGCCGTAGCAAAAATGATATAAGGGGGTTGTTTCATTTTTCGAATTTTATGAGCTAAATCAATCCCATTTTCATCCATTAAATTAATATCTAAAAACACTAAATCATAGGTGTGACAGAGCAGTTTTTCTAAAGTGTCTTCAATATTTTCAGCTTCATCGATTATTTCGAAATCAGATATTTCATTTAATAAGTAATGTAATTCATTACGTGCTAATGGCTCATCGTCAACAATAAGTGTCCTCATTTAACGTTCCTCCTTGATTAAATGATATGGAATCTTACAGGATACTGTTGTTCCGTAATTAGATGTATCAAAGTGTAATTTTGCATTAGAACCATATAAACCAGTGAGACGGCGATTTAAATTTTCTAGTGCACTACCAGTTCCAGTTTCTGAAGCCACACTGATTTGTCCAAGTGAGGGTAATTTTTCAGGCGCTATACCATGTCCATTATCACTAACTGATAGTTTTAATGAGGCTTCTTTGTATTGAACGTCTACACAAACAATGTTATCTTTTCGTCGATGTTTGAATGCGTGTTTAATTGCATTTTCCACCAAAATTTGAATGATGAATGGTGGAATTAATACTTGTTTATAGGCATCATCAATATGATATTTAATTGTAAATCGATCTGGAAAACGTGCTTGCTCTAATGATAAATATGCTTTGACTTGTTGTAATTCTTTTTCTAAAGTAATCGTGCTATTACGCGCACCTTGTAAGTTTGATCTGAAAAATTGACTCAATTGCAAAAGTAACTTGCGTGCTTTTTCACTGTCAATACGTACAAGTGCTGAAATGGTGTTAATCGCATTAAAGAAAAAGTGTGGATTAACTTGAGCTTGTAGAGACTTAATTTCAGCATCTCGTAATAATTTACTTTGCGTTTCGGCCAGTCCCAGTTCTAATTGACTTGAAAAAATATCTGCTAAACCCCGAGCAAGTTGTTTAGTTGATGTCGTAATATGGTTATAGTCTGTAAAATAAAATTTTAAAGTACCTGCGACGTTTCCATTCGTCATTAAGGGCACAACGATAGCTTCTCGAAGCGGACAATTCGGATTATTACATCCAATGTCCTCTTTTGAATTGGCTTCTTTTAATTGGCCTGTACGTATGACTTCTTTAGATAAATTAGTAATGATTTCTTTTTTAGCGACATGATGATCACTACCCGCGCCTACGTGTGTTAAAATATCGGTTTTATTGGTAATTGCCACAGCAGATACTTTCATTAGCCTCAGTATAATTTCAGCTACAGGACGAGCAGATTTTTCATTTAATCCTGAACGAAAATAAGGTAGTGTTTTGTTTGCTAATTCAAGGACGTCATGAGTTTGAATTGCACGTGTTTGCTCTTCTTGTTTTAAAGTAGACAGAATAATAGATAAAAATAACGCAGTTCCAATACTATTAATTAATATCATCGGTAAAGCAATAAATTTTACCAATGCCCAAGCATTAGAAACATCATCAGCAAAAATTAAAATACAAGCCATCTGAATACTTTCGTTTATTAATCCAATCATGGCACCTATTAAAACAGTTGGATAGCGATTATGTCTCATGGTGCGATATCCATAAAATCCAGAAATTAATGCAATGATGACTGATGAAAATAGGTAAATATAAGCATTTGCGCCACCAATGAGGATTCGTGATAAGCCCGAGATAATACCAACGATAATCGCTACAAAAGGACCACCAATTAAACCAGACATTCCAATCGTTAATACCCGTGTATTCGCAAGTGACGTTTCATTATTTAGATGATAGTAAATATTACTAGAAATAATTTTGCCATGCTCAATTTCAATTCCAGTAAAGTTAGAAATAATTGCGAATAATGAAAATAAGATGGTGAGTTCTATTTGAGCACGTAATTTTTCACGTGCACTCATAATCGTCTTGAAGTGATTAATATTCATTAAAATGTAAGCAATAATAATAATTAAGCCTACACGTTCAAGTAATAAAATAAATAAATTAAACATTTTTGCACCTATTAAGTATATTAATAAAATTCAAAATTTTTACTACACTTTTTATTATAGTATGGAAAATTTAAAGTTGATAGTTTAAAATGTTTACTTATAAATACTTAGCACTTAATTTATATTAAATGATAATTTATTTTGGAAAATAATATTTAAAAAGAAAAAAAGATTTTTATATCCCATTATAGTAAGCTATGATAAAATTTTAATGTAGTTTAAAATTATATAGTTTTTGGGCAAAGTAGGAGGAATTTTTTTATAATGGAGTCTTCAAAAGAATTTAAGGGAGATAATCGGTTACTCGTTGGAATTATTATTAGTGTATTAACATTTTGGTTGTTTGCGCAATCGTTACTTAATATTGTGCCAACACTACAATCATCATTTAATACCGATTTGGGTACTATTAATATTGCAGTGAGCTTATCTGCCTTATTTTCTGGTTTGTTTATTGTAGGTGCTGGAGATGTTGCTGATAAATTTGGTCGTGTCAAAATGACTTATTTGGGACTAGGCTTAAATATCATTGGTTCATTATTATTGATTATTACACCAGTTCCATGGTTATTACTGATTGGACGTGCTTTGCAAGGTTTATCAGGTGCATTCATTATGCCATCAACTCTTGCGATAATTAATGAATATTACATGGGAAAAGAAAGACAACGTGCATTAAGTTTTTGGTCTATTGGCTCATGGGGCGGAAGTGGAATATGTTCATTGTTTGGTGGATTTATCGCTTCAACAATAGGATGGCAATGGATTTTTATTATTTCTATTGCTTTGTCAATACTTTCATTTTTCTTAATTAAACACACGCCAGAAACAAAAAATGAACCAGATACGGATACAGACAATAGCGGTTCAAAATTTGATTTTATAGGTTTGATTTTATTAGTTATTACATTATTAAGTGTCAATGTGATGGTAACACAAGCTTCTGATCGTGGATTATTATCACCTGTCATTCTATCGTTATTTGGAATATTTTTAATTGCTGGTATATTCTTTGTTCTTCGTGAATTTAAAACTGAGAACCCACTTGTTGATTTTAGTTTATTTAAGAATAAAGGATATAGTGGTGCTACACTTTCAAACTTCATGCTAAATGGAGTAGCAGGTGGTACGCTTATCGTAGTAAATACATATTACCAAAGTCATTTAGGTTTCACTTCATTACAAGCAGGTTTAATCTCTATCACTTATTTAGTAGCAGTGCTTGTAATGATTCGTGTAGGTGAAAAACTATTACAAAAATTAGGTGCTAAAAAGCCATTGCTTATAGGTAGTGGATTTACATTTTTAGGGTTACTACTTTTATCACTAACCTTCTTACCTAATTTGTTTTATATTATTTCAAGTATTATTGGTTACCTACTATTTGGTATTGGGCTTGGTATGTATGCCACACCATCTACAGATACAGCAGTTGATCAAGCGCCAGATGATAAAGTGGGTGTTGCCTCTGGATTGTATAAAATGGCTTCATCACTAGGAAATGCATTTGGTGTAGCTTTATCAAGTACGATTTATGGTGTTTGTGCAGCGAAAATGAATTTAGAACTTGGTGGTTTAGCGGGCGTACTCTTTAATGCCATCATCGTTTTAACTGCTTTCTTTGTCATTTTCTTCTTAATTCCAAATAAAGCTAAACGTGCTTAATTAAAACTGGATATTAATAAAATTTAAATCTGAGGTGCGAATAGAGTACCTCAGATTTTTTATATTGAATAAAAGAATAAATGTAAACATAATAATGAGTCCTTATACAGGGGGATAATGACTTCTACGTCAATTATTGAAAAATAAAAAAAGTTCTAAATTTATCAAATTATTTAGAATATTCTGTTTATATTATTGACGATACTTTATTAAAGTAGTATTTTAAAAATAATATTAAAAGAAGGAGTCGAATATTATGAAAATAGCAATTGCTGGTTCAGGAGCGTTGGGAAGTGGTTTCGGTGCAATGTTATATCGCCAAGGTAATGATGTGACACTCATTGATGGTTGGGAGCCACAAGCAACAGCTGTAAAACATGAAGGTTTACATATTGATATAAATGGAGAAGACTATCATTTAAATATTCCTATGTATCAAGATACAAAAATACCAAGTGATCTTCAATTTGATATTGTATTTTTATTTACAAAAGCTATGCAACTTGAGAGCATGCTAACACATATCCAGCCACATATTCATGATACAACAATTATGGTTTGTACAATGAATGGTCTAAAACATGAAGAACGTATTGTAAATTATGTAGATAAATCACGTATTGTTCGTGGTGTAACTACGTGGACGGCCGGCTTAGAATCACCTGGACATACTCATTTAATGGGTAGTGGTCCAGTAGAGATAGGTTCTCTTGTGCCAGAGGGACAGAATAATGTTGAAGTGATATATAATCTATTAGAACAAGCGAAGCTCAATCCACATAAAAGTGAAGACTTGCAACAATCTATTTGGAAGAAGATTTGTGTAAATGGGACAGCAAATGCGCTATGTACAATTTTAGAATGTCGTTTATCAACATTAAATGAAAGTGAATATGCAAGAAAACTTGTATATGACATTACTAAAGAGATAGTAGAAGTTGCTACTGTTGATGGTGTACATTTAAATGCAGATGAAGTCTATCATTATCTTATCGATTTAAATGATAAAGTAGGTCCACATTTCCCATCAATGTATCAAGATTTGATTAATAATAATCGACGTACTGAAATTGATTATATTAACGGAGCAGTGGCTCGCTTAGGTTCAGAACATCATATCGATGCGCCAATTAATCAATTTGTAGCGAATATGGTACATGCCAAAGAAGAGCAACGTCAAGCTAAGTAAATAGAGTGTAAAAGTGAGTTAAAAGTGATTAACTCACTTTTTAATTTTTAATTATTAAGGGTAAATACAATATATAGTGAGATAAGGAGTTGTGAAAATAATGAAACAATCAACGAAAAGAGTTATCATGACAGGCGTTATTGGCGGATTATTAAGTGGTGCAGTTAAAATGGGATGGGAAGCACTCATCCCTCCTAGAACGCCACAACGTGAAGAAGAACCACCACCAATGACATTACTGCATAAATTGAATTTACCTGATAATGTTAAACATGCTACGTACCGTTATAACGAGAACGATATACCTATAACTGTCATGGGTATTCATTATGGTTTTTCAATTGCAAATGCTATGGTATATGGATTACTTGCTGAAAAGTGTCCAAAAGTAACGACATTAAGAGGTACATTCTTCGGTATTTTGATTCATATTGCTTTTCATGAATATATACTGCCTAAATTAAATCTAACACCACAAGTTAAAGATTTACCTAAAGAAGAACGCATTTCAGAATTATTAGGTCATATTGTTTGGATGAATACGATTGATTTAATACGAAATAGTCATCGATAAATAAAAAAGGAAGCGCGTGAGAGTCACGCGCTTCCTTTTTTATATAATTGATCTTATCAATGGTTAGAAGTGCTTAAAGATGTTTCTGAAGTAGTTTGACGCTTTGTTTCTATACGTTGTCTTAATTTTTCTCCCTCAATTTTACCCACTTTCGCATAATGACTATGAGCGAAATGCATTTGAATAATTAAAAAAGTTGCACTTATAGCCCAATATACACTTAACGCTGATGCTGAATGTAATGATGCATAAGTAATAAATAAAGGGGATAACACCATCATGACATAATAAGATCGACGTTCATTTTTGGGATAATGGATTGAGTTGACAAGGGGTTGTATAAAATACATCACAGCTGCAATGATGGTCATGATTATATCAGTATGCATTAAATTAAACCATAAAAAATGAGGATGCTGAGTAATACCACCACTTGTTGGATATTTAATTGACGTATATAGTCCGAGAAGAATTGGAATTTGAATTAAAATTGGAAATGTACCAATTAAATTTTTAAAAGGATTGATTCCATACTCATTATATTTTTTCATTAATAATTTATTTGCTGCACGTCGTTCTTCAGGCGATTGAGCTTCTTTAATTTTTTCTTGAATTTTATTAATTTCTGGTTTTACGACCTCTGTTTTGCCACGAATAACATGAATATTTTTTACTTGAATACACATGAGTGGCATCAGTATTAAACGCAATATAAATACAATGACGATAATAGCTAAACCATAGTTTTCATTGAATGCATGTCCTAAGACATGAAGTAAAGCATCCATCGGTTTTACAAATATAGTATAAAATAGGCCGTGTTGTTCTTCTTTATGAGAATAGTCACAACCTGCAAGCATTATTAAGGCCATCGGTAATAAGAACCATTTCTTTTTCATATTTAAACTCCTATACACTGTCTTTAATAATCTTAGTCTTAGTGATATAAGCTTAACATAATAATGAAGAAAAGAAGAAATACATGTTTTAATAGATTATATTGGTCGTTTGGATCGCGTTATGATGTTTAGGATAAAATAACTCCATAGACTTGTCAGTAATAAGACGAAGCTAAATAATGTTATTTTCGCTTGTAATGGTAACCATGACATCATAAAACGCCAATCAGAATTTGATAATAAAAGTGTTGGAAGTAAGTGGAGTATCGCTAAAATAAGTGTAAAAGTTAACATCATCATACTTATTTTGATGAGTAATCCACGAGACATCGTTTTAAAATGAATAGACTTAAATTTAAAAATTAAACGATAGATTATTAGGAAAACACTTGCTACAGCTATTAGCAAAATAATAGTGATGATGATAAATAGGATATTCCACTGATTAATAAGATATTGTAACGTTTTAATATGTTGACCATTACTCATTTGTGTATTGAGATGCTGTGCAAGTTCGGCTACATTTTTTGAATAGCTATTAGCAAGGACTACAATGCCATAATCTTTTTTTGGATTTAAAATAATATATGAAGAATAGTTTTCAAGTGTACCAGGATGATATACAATTGTTTCTGAATGATTATCATCAATAAACCAACCTGTTGCATAGTGAACGTCTTGAGAATTATCTATTGCTTTAACTTTAGGTTGATGTGTTAGTTGAACTAATGATGCTACCTTTTTTGGCGGATTAAGTTGAAACTTCAACCAAGAGGCTAAATCTTTCGTGTTAGTCATCATATAGGCAGCTGGATTATCTCCTAAATTAAATTCAGGACTATCAGCATAAGCTTTTCCTTTTTTGATTACATACCCTTGAGCATCATTGTTCTTTTTCATATTACTTTCCTTTACAGTTGATTGTGTCATATGTAATGGAGTGAAAAGATGTGTGCTTAAGTAAGTCGCATATGATTGATGTGAAACCTTTTGAACAATCAAACCTAAAATATCATAATTCATATTGGAATATTCAAATTGCTTGCCAGGTTTAGCATCTAAGTTACGTCCTTTGATACTATGAACAAGGCCTTCTAGACTGTTTGTGTCTTTTGTGATTTTGTCATCATTTGTGATGTCTCCTGAAATACCACTTGTTTGAGCAATCAATTGATCTACTGTGATATCTACTTTTTTATGATTATATTTCATATAGAAACTTGGAATATAATGACTGACTTTATCATTGAGATTGATTTTATGTGCCTCAACAAGTTGCATTATTGCATAACCCGTAAATGCTTTGGTATTTGAAGCAATTTCAAAACGCGTATTTGGTGTGACTTTGGATTTCTTTTTAATATTTGAAAAACCATAGCCTTTATTAAGAATCGTCTTATTATTTTTTACAATAAGAATGGACATTCCTGGAATATGATCGTCTTTCATTTTATTAACAATCATGTTATCGATATAACTTTGTGACGATGGACTAAACATTGAATAACTAGGTTTTAATTTAATAGCTATGGAAAGAATAATGATTCCTACTAATAAAATCATCCCAATCATGATAAAATTTTTTCTCATTTTCCCTTACTTCCTTACTTAATACTCCTTAAAATTAAACCTCTAAAAATAGTATAGCAAGTTTAAACTTAAACCGCTCTATACAAATATTAAATACTGTTGATACCTCTTTATAACTATTAAAAAAAGATATACTCTAAAAATATAATTGTAAAAAGTTACTTAAAATGTAATTTATACTATATTATTTCCACGTAAATGTATACTTTTTCACTAAATAGGAGTATATTTTATCCATTAAAAATGAATATAAAAAGAGGTAAGGATGGATTATGTTCACTCAATTTAAAAGACTTATTATTGGTAAGCCAAAAAAAAATAGAGACTTAAAAAATGAAAAAATAAGTAACTTTAAGGCTTTAGCAATTTTATCTTCTGACGCATTATCTTCAGTAGCTTATGGTCCAGAACAGATTTTAATTACTTTATCTATGGTTGGCGCTATTGCATCTTGGTATACATTACCTATTGCGGCTGCTGTTTTAGTGCTACTTGCAGCATTGATTCTATCATATCGTCAAATTATATATGCTTATCCTAAAGGCGGAGGAGCGTATATGGTTTCTAAAACAAATTTAGGAGAAAAATGGGGATTGCTTGCAGGTGGCTCTTTATTAGTAGACTATATTTTAACCGTCGCAGTAAGCATTTCATCAGGTGCGGATGCTTTTGTTGCAGCATTTCCAGGGTTATATCACTATAAAGTATTCATTGCATGTTTATTAGTACTATTTATTCTAATAATGAATTTACGTGGTTTAACAGAGTCAGCAACTGTGCTCTCTTATCCAGTTTATTTATTTATAATTGGATTAATAGTCATGATTGTTATTGGAACATGGCAAGTGGCAACCGGACAAACAGAACCTCATATGCAGGCGACAGTAGGAACTGCAGTGCCAGGTGTCACATTATTTTTATTACTTAAAGCATTTTCTTCAGGTGCATCATCTCTAACAGGTGTAGAAGCCATTTCGAATGCAGTAACAAACTTTAAAGATCCTGGATCTAAAAATGCAGTTAAAACGTTAATTACTATGGGAATGATATTAGCTTTCTTACTTGTAGGTATTGTGGGATTAGCATATTGGTATGGTATTATGCCACAGACTGAAACAACTGTATTATCTCAACTTGCAATGAATATTTTAGGGCATAATGTAGGATATTATTTTGTACAAGTAACGACTGTCATGATTCTTGTCCTTGCAGCTAATACTGGATTCACAGCTTTTCCAATGTTAGCTGCAAGTATGTCAAAAGATAAATATATGCCACGTATGTTTAACGTAAGAGGAGACCGTTTAGGTTATTCAAATTCAATTATTACATTAGGCATTTGTGCAATGTTGCTTATTATCTTTTTCCATGGTAAAACTGAAAATCTTATTCCTTTATATGCAGTAGGTGTGTTTATTCCATTTACACTAGCTCAATATGGAATGGTTTTAAAATGGATTCGTGGTCGTGAAAAAGGATGGTCTACTAAACTTATTGCAAATGCTATAGGGGGTACTATTACTTTTATCGTATTTATGATTTTCTTAATTACGAAATTTAACCAAGTATGGCCAATCTTAATTTTTTTACCGATTGTTGTATATATATTTACGCGTATTAATAGACATTACAAGGATATTGCTGAGCAACTTAGCACAACTAAAATTGTTCAAGATATGCCAGTGGTCGATAAAAATCTAGCGATTGTACCCGTTAATACGATCACTACAGCATTAAATAAATCTATTTATTATGCACATATGATTGCAGATGATGTGATTGCTGTACATGTATCTTTCGGAGATCAAACTGATAATTTATTTATTGAAAAATGGAATAAACAATATCCAGATATTAGACTAGTGACGTTACACTCAGAATATCGCAGTGTCATTCGTCCGATTTCTCGATTTATCGATAAAATTAATAAAAAAGCGAATGATCAAAACTATGTCATCACAGTGGTTGTCACTGAATTTATTCCTAAAAAACCATGGCATAACTTTTTACACAATCAAACGAGTTTGCGATTAAAAATGCATTTATTCTATCAAAAAAATGTTATTTTAGCGACGGTTCCTTATAAATTACAAAAGTAGAAGAAAATAAAAAGAACTCGAGAGATACAGGTCTCTTGAGTTCTTTCTATATATTAATGATTTAATTCCTTGGCAAGTACAATTTCATTATAGTTAATATTTTCACGTAATTGTGTGGCAATTTCATTTGTAACTTTATTTCTAGATATCAAGTCATCTAAAATTTGACGTTGAGTATACAATGCATCTAATTTGGCATCATATTGTTGTTGAGTGTTTAATTCATACATGAATTTATTTTCCTCACGTTGACGTTTTCGATTATGATGTTGTCTTAACGTACGTGATAATGCGTAATATTGGTTGATAATTAAACTGACTTCGAGAACATTTGTGCTATTTTGTTCTTCTTGAAGTCTTAAAGTCACCTGACGATTAACAATACGTATGATGTGTTGTACTTTTTTAAAGTTATGTCTTAATTCTTTTCTGTCAGTATAGCGTTGTTGTTCAAATGATGATTGATTCACACTTTTACGTGAATCTTTTCGCGCTTTAAATCTAAGTATGATTAACTTACTAAAACGATTCAATTTCTCAATAAAAGACATTTCTCTAAATGATTGTGTCAATTCCATTACTTTGCGATAATCACTTAAATCTTTTTTAGTAATACGCTCCTGTTTAATTAACTGTTGAAGCGTCTCAGTTTCAACATCTTCTGCAATGTCTCTTAATCGATGTAATTCTTTCGTATTTTTATCATCACTTTCCATGTCGATTAAAAATGATAATTCATTAAAATATTGATTCAGAATAGGTCGATAATCAATATCTTTGTGTGTATCTGCTTTTTCTTTTAATGTGCGAATAACATGTTGAATCATGAAAATTTTAGCTGATTGATAACTCATACCTTTGAAGTGTGATTGTTGTTCGGATGGCGTAATGAATGGAAGGATCATTTGTGCAAAAATTAAACTGATAAGTACCATCATTGAAGCAATAAAGAGTAAATCATTTCTATGATCAAAGTTTTGATTGCCGTTAATAATGAATGGTAACGTTAACGCCATTGACAATGAAATCGTTCCATGAATACCACACAAGGTCATAATAAATGCATAACGACTCCGTTTTGGTGGTTGTGTTTCTTCTTCTTCATCGAGATATGCTTCAACGTTTTTTGGATAGTAAAAATCTTTGAACCAAACATAGACCCAAATAAATCTAAAGATATAGATGGCAAATGCTATGAGAAATGCCACCACGATTAGAAAAACTAAATTTTGTGGTTCATTACGTACAATTTCTAAAATAACTTCTGGCACAATATATCCTAAAACGACGAAGACAAAGCCATTTAATGCATAACTTAATGTATTCCAAATTTGATTGTAGTTCATTTGTAATTCAGTTTGGGCACGAATGAGACGATCTCGTTCTAAACCATGAATTAACCCAGCTACCACAACTGCAATAATCCCAGAAGCATGGACTTCTTCTGCAATAAAATAAATGACAAAAGGAGTAAGCAATTGGATGAAAGTCAATGTATTACTATCTTTTAAACCTTTATTAGACGTGAGGTAAACACGTAAACTGACGACTAAAGCACCAATTATTGCACCTACTAAAATACCAAGAAATGTTGAGAGTAAAAACTGACCAATTGCATTCATAGCTGAAAAACTACCTGTTACCAGAGCAGTGACTGCAATTTTAAAAGAAATAATACCTGCAGCATCATTTAATAGAGACTCTCCTTCTAAAATTGCCATAGACCCCTTGGGTAATACTTTACCTTTAGTAATGGCTGATACAGCAACTGCATCTGTCGGACATAAAATAGCTGCAATAGCAAAAGCAGCTGGCATCGGTAAATTAGGCCAAATCCAATGAATGAAAAAGCCAACCCCAATCACAGTTGTAAATACTAATCCCATGGCCATAAGCACGACAGGTTTTCGATATTCTAAAAGCTTTTCTCTAGAAACATGTGTCCCTTCCACAAATAAGAGTGGGGCAATGACAGCCATCATAAAAACTTCTGGTTCAAATTTAAAATGTAGTGGAATGGGTAAGATGAATAGCGCTACACCTAAGGCAATTTGAATGAAAGCTGTTGGAATGTTGGGGAAGCGATGATAAATAATAGAACTAATGATAACGGCAAGTATAAATAATAAAAAAGCTTCTAACAATTCCATATGTATTATGACTCCTTTCTTTTTTAAATACTTAATATTTTATCATGATTAAAAAAATAATGAGATATTTTAGTATATGTCATTATTAAGACATAAAAAAGCGAAACTGAATTCAGTTCCGCTTAATAAAATATCTAATGATTGATTGATTCTCGAGGTTGCTGACGTGTTTTTTCAGCTAAATATTCAGCATTTTTCTTATACTTTTTATAGAACAAGAATAAGAATATAAACCAAACTGGTGAAATAAATATGGCTACTCTCGTATCAGCACTAAAGAACAATAACACAAATACAAACAAGAAAAATGCAAGAATAACATAAGCCAGTGCTTTACCGCCTAGAAGTTTAAATTTATTGTGTTTATGTTCTTCAGGATTTTTTCGTACATATATAATATAAGAAATAATAATCATTGCCCAAACAACTATAAATAATACAGTTGAGAGTGTAGTGACATAAATAAATAATTGAATTGCATCTGGAAAGATAAAATTTAATAATGCGGCTAAAAGTAATGTCCCAGAAGATACAAGCATTGATAAGTAAGGCACACTATGATGATTTGTCTTACTTAACATTTTGGGTCCTAGTCCTTGTTTAGATAATCCAAATAAAATACGACTATTTGAATAAATACCACTGTTCGTTGCAGAAGCGGCTGCTGTTAATACGACAAAGTTAACAAGTCCTGCTGCAAAAGGTAAGCCAATCATACTAAATAACATTACAAATGGACTTGCATCAGGGTTAATCTTATTCCAAGGAATCACTGACATGATCACAAGTAAGCCTCCCACATAGAATAATAAAATTCTAACAGGTACATTATTAATTGCTTTTGGAATCACTGTGCGAGGATCTTTAGTTTCTCCAGCTGTAACACCTATTAGTTCAATACCAATAAATGAGTAGACAGCAATTTGGAATGACATTAAAAATCCAGCTGGTCCATTTGGAAAAATACCGCCATGATTTACAAGGTTACTAAAAGACGCATGTCCATACGACGTTTTAAATGAAAAGAAAATCATAACTAAGCCAACGATAATCATAGCAATAATAGTAATAATTTTTATAATAGAGAACCAAAATTCTAACTCTCCAAATAATTTTGCACCAAGCATATTAAATGAAATAAGTAAGAGTACGATAAATAATACAGTTAGCCAGTGAGGAACGTTTGGAAACCAAAAACTAAAATATTGTCCCATTGCCGTTAAATCAGACATACTTGAAACAATCCAAGATAACCAATATGTCCAACCAATGACAAAACCACCGAATGGTCCCAAATATTCGTTGGCAATATCTACAAATGAATTGAAACGTGTATTACTAAGTAATAATTCTCCAAGTGCTCTCATGAAAGCAAATAACACTATACCAATAATTAGATAGGTGATTAGTAGGGATGGCCCTGTTAACGAAATCGTTTGTCCAGAACCTAAAAATAATCCTGTGCCAATAGCGCCACCAATTGCAATTAATTGAATGTGTCTATTACTTAATTCTCTTTCTAACTGTCTTGCCATAGACTTCCCCCTCAGAAAGCCACACGATAATTACGTAAGCGCTTTCTTTAAATTTTAAAAACTTGTTTAACAAAGTGGAAAAGAGTGAAGATCAATTTGTAATTAATTAGAATATTCAGATTTTTAAAAGTTTACTTTTTTAAATTTTGTTAAATATGTAACTTTGTTAAAAGTTAATTTTATTATACTCTTAATTTTCAAAAAAACAAATGTGTGTATACAACTATGAAAAACAGAATAATTTATATTTATAATAATCTATGGCATAATAGATAAAATTTAAAAATGTATTAGAGGAGTAGAGGAATGAGAATTGGAGCGATTTCTGATCTACATATAGACAGACATCCTAAACTAAAATCAAATGTATATCTAGAAACATTGATTAAAGTAGTTCAACATAGAGAGATTGACTTACTATTAATTGCAGGAGATATTTCAAATTATTTTAGAGATAGCTATCAATTTATTAAAGATTTAAAAACTGCTTTACATATTCCCGTATTATTTGTTCCAGGAAATCATGATTATTGGAAAGTAGAGGATGGAACGACATCTCAAGATATTTATGATTTTTATAGAACAAAGCCAGAGTGTTTGTTGGATCATCCATATGTAATTAATGATAATTGGGCTATTGTAGGCCATACTGCTTGGTATGATTACAGTTACGCTGATAAAAAGTTTGAAGAAACTCGATTAAAAAAAGGGAAATATTATGGGGCCACTTGGCAAGATAAAGTGAAAATCGATTGGGATGAAGATGATACGATTTTATCCAAAAAGGCGGCTAAGCATGTTAAACAAGAATTGGAGCAACTTCAAGATAAACAAATTATTTTAATGACACATATTGTGACACATTCTAAATTTGTAGTACCTACCCCTCATCGTATTTTTGATTTTTTCAATGCATTTATAGGTACATCAGATTTCGACCGATTATATCAACAGTTTCCGATTAAATACAGTATTATGGGGCATGTTCATTTTCGTAAATCTTTAGTAGAAAATAATATAACCTTTTTATGTCCTTGTTTAGGTTATAAAAGAGAATGGCGAACAGCAGATATATATTCAGAAATGAATCATGCATTAATAGACTTTGTAATAGAATAAAAAAGAGCAAGAAACGACGTTCAGAAGGCAGTCGCTTTTTGCTCTTTTAATTTATGGTTTTACATAGATACATTTTTTACCAGGGGCGTTAAAGCTACGCTCCATGAATTCTTTTTTAATTTTTATAATCTGGAAGCGATTAGGTACTAATGCAGGCACAATTATTTTTCTTAAAAAGTGACTCCATAAAGGATCAATATAATAGTAATGTGTGTCGTCATATCCAATAAGTAATGTAACGTGAATGTTAGACACAAGCTGACGCGTGTGGTTATCAAATTTAAACGTTTTACGTGAAGGTTTTTGACCTAAGCTTGTATGATACATAAGAATCGGTTGTCCTTGATCAATCACAGTTTCTAATTCTTCTAAATTCGTACCAGTGCCATCTACGATACGTGAATCAAATGTTTGTAAATATGGAACATAAGCAGAAGGGAAAATCGTTTGGTGATGACCAAACTTAACAAGTAAATGATGACCAACATAGCCTTTATAGGGATTATTTGGATGCGTAGGCCAATGTTTCATAATATCAGTAGCTTTAATATTATGATGATTATATTGTAATAACATAGCTGCAGAAACGCCTTCACAACCCATAATCATAGGGATTGGAAAAAGTTGACTTTTAGGCGTAACTGATAATAATTTTTTATTCATTAACGTTCTCCTTTATGTCAGTAAAACATTGTTTTAAAGTAAATTTATTATATACCTTGATTAGAGTAGCGTATAATCATTTGAATTCTTTGTATTAACAAAATGTGGGTCAACATATTTAAGACAATAAGAAGAATGTTGATATAGTAATTGATGTTAAAAATTCAAACCCAAAAGTGATTAAAGATATCATGCTTAAAATGTATCTTATTCATATACTAATTTTTAATATGCAACAGAAAGATTGAACAGTTAATATAAAATAAAATTGGGAGTTATGCATTTAAAAATGAATATATGCAAACTCCCAAGTATTATTTTATTTTGCGGCATGAACAATATCATTCATGTTATGTTTATTGCGTCAAAAATCTTTATTGCACATTATACCGATAGATAACATTAAAGGACCTGCTTTCTTTTGATTCTGTAGATATGGGTTTAGTCCTTAAGATGTCATAGCTTCTTATTTAATCTGATTGTGTTAAAAAAGTAAGTCAATCTTATTTTTCTAGGATGCATGTTATCGTTAATACAAATTAAAATTTATTAAATAATACGTGATTTTCAAGATGTACATGTTCATGTGTTTCACGTTCTAAATGTTCAAGGCGTGTGTAGACTAAACGCCAAGTATTACATGCTTCACTAGGTGGCTGATACTGATTTGTTAAATCGCTCATTTCTTCTAATAGATGTCCAGTTTGAGTATGATCTTCAACTAAACTTTCAATAACTTGATGCGCATTCTTAACTTGTTCACCACGTGCAATTTTAATGAGTAATGGAAAATCATGATTATCTTCCTTATCCATATGTTCAAGCATACCATCACGATACTGGCGATATAACTCTTGTAATTGAAGTAAATATGGATGGTTTGGTCCATGAACTTTTGCAATTTTAGTGACATAAGGTGAAAGGTTTTTAAATTCTTCACGCATTGTTTCATGGTAACGTGATTGAATATATTGAATTAAGGAAGGGACATCTAAATATTTAATGTTGATATTTCCTGTTGAATGTACAGGTAAATGATTAATTTCTTCTATAATTGTATCGACATTTACTTTTTTATTTTTTACTGCATTTTTAATTGAGATATTTCCACCACAACAAAAATCTATTCCGTATTTTCTGAAAACATCCGAACTTAATGGAAAATCAGTAACGACATTAGCAACAATTGAATCTTTAGTGACCATAAATAAATCCTCCTTATTTAACTATAGTTTATTATAGTAAATAATAATCATTTTCAATTAGAGAAGAATAAGTTGTCATGTATTTGTTGAAAAGTCATTACAAATTTGTGAATGTTAAAAAATACTTGAGATATAATAATTGTCTCAAATATTTTTTAACATATTAGCAGTCGATGTTTATATTAAAAATGGATGCTAGATTACGTTTATTAATATAAGAATATATTAGATACGTTGATATTTTTTAAAATATAAAAATTGAAGTAAAACTATGAGAATTGCTGTGATAACAATTACTGTGAGATAAGGCATTACATTATACTGTCCTTTAAGACCAACTAAAGGAGACACTAGACCACCAAGGATAAATTGGAATAAACCTAGTAAACTAGAAGCATTTCCACTTCCACCAGTACGTTCTTCCATAGCCATTGAAAATCCTAAGGGGCCGATTGAAGTGACAGGACAAACATTTAAAAAGAAAGCGACTAATAAGAGCCACAATGGACCTTGTAATATCAAAGTAAATACAATGAGAAGTACACCAATAAGTTGAATGAAAGTCAAATAAATTAAGATTTTAAAGCGATGTATACGTTCAACAAGCAAAGCAACGATTTGACTCACAACAATTAAACCAATGCCATTGATTGCAATCATTACGCTAAATTGTTGAGGCGTCATATGGTATATTTTCTGAGTGATAAACGGAGAAGCAGATGAAAAACTAAATAACATAACATAAGTTAATCCTTGTAAAAACATTGGAATAATAAATCTTGGTCGTTTAAGCAAACGTCCAAAGTCAGAAAATATATGTTTGAAATTGGCAGTAACATGCTCAGAATGATGTGTGGTCGGCATATTGAAAGTAACGCCACATAACATGATTATGCTAATAGCTGTTAAAATAACAAAGATAATTCTCCATGAGCCAAGAGAAAGCGATAAACCTCCAAGTAATGGCATTAAAATAGTTACTATACCATTTACAACCATAAGAGAAGCAAGAAATTTAGCTAGAGTATTTCCTTGGTAATAATCTCCTGCGAAAGCTTTAGCGATAACAATAATACCTCCGGCAGTTAATCCTTGTACCAAACGTATCAATAAAAATAGTGGAAATGTTGTAATAAATATCGCACCACATGAAGCTAAAACGAATACACTAAGAATTATTAGTGCAATTTTTTTTCGACCGAATACATCTGATAAAGGTCCGAATATAAACTGTCCAAGTGCTAGGCCAATCATTGCAAAGGATAGGGTAAGTTGTATGCTTGACGTTGATGTATTAAATTGTTGCTGAACTGCTGGTAAAGCGGGTAAATACATATCTATAATCATTGGACCAAATGCTGTCATTGTTCCTAGAACAATGAGTAATAGCATCGGCAATTTAGTATGTGTTGAGTTATGCATAATTGTACTCCTTGAAAAGATTTGCAATGTACATTATATAGGTTTTTGAGAAAATATGTAATTTCAAATATAAAAAGCTCTAAAAAGATTGATTTAATCAATCTTTTTAGAGCTGAAATTTGTCACAATACATAAGAATATTAATTATTATTACCAAGAATACTGTTTAGTTTTTTCTTGATATCATCTACTTTATTATTGACATCATCTAATAGCGCATTCACTTTGTTTTCATTTGCGTTGTTTTGTTGTGCATTATTTGCTTCTTTTAACTTATTAACTTGGTCTTGATAAAATTGAGTTAATTTAGAGTCTTCTTTAGTAATCTCATTATTTTTTAATTTATCAATTTGAGATTGTATTTGTCTAAGACGTGATTCAGTGTCTATTTTATCTTTAATATCATTTTTTGCATCTTCAACTTGTTTCTTGATATTATCGCTTTGATTTTGAACTTCTTGTTGATAATTTTTAGATACATCATTTGTTGCATTATACGTATGTTGTTTATTGTCCGATTCCTTTTTATGATCAATATAAGATTTAGTCGCAAAAATGCCAATAATTAAAAGAAGAATTGCAATAATAGCGATTAACCAACGTTTTGATTTTTTATTTTTTTCATTCTCTTCTTCTAGTAATTGTTCACGTCTAAAGTCACGATCGTTATAGTAACGGTTAGCATTTTCATCATAATCGCCCTGATTTTGATGATGATACTCTTGACGAGGTTCATTTCTTCTGTAATTTTCTTCACTTTGACGTCTCTGTTGACGTTGTTGATACTCGCGACTTTTTTGATTACGTTGTTGATATTGATCATCGTATTGATATGAATCTTTGTATTTTTCAGTACGTTTCATAGATTTCACCTCTTTTTAATCATTTAACTTAATTAATCGAGCAATATTTTCAGCAGTTTGTGTTAAGAATCGTTCTCCATTTTCTAATAAATAGGGGAGTTCTGATGGCGTTTCTATAATGCTAAACACAGTATCAATTCCATGTTGATATACGGCTTGATAATTTTTTCCTAAACTACCGCATATATCAATAACAGGTAAGTCGAATTGTTTGGCTGCTTTTGCCACTCCGATAGGTGTTTTACCATAAATCGTTTGTACATCTATTTTTCCTTCTCCTGTAATAACTAAATCGGCATCTTTAATGCTTTGAAGAAATTGCGTTTCTTTTAAGACAATATCGATGCCATTAGATAATGACGCATTGAAGAAAGTGAGAATACCAGCTCCTAATCCACCGGCAGCTCCAGCACCAGGTATATCTTTAACACTGATATGATATGCTTTCTCTATCATATCATGATAATTTGCGAGTGCGGAATCCAACTTTGGTATCATCTTTTCAGTTGCTCCCTTTTGTGGTCCGTAAATATATGTTGCACCATTAGAACCTAATAAAGGATTTGTAACATCACATGCCACTTCAAAGGTAACGTCGTTTAATCTATAATCTAATTTTGACGCATCTATATGAGTTAAATGAGCAAGAGCGCCACCACCAAGTTCAATTTCTTCATTATCAGAGTTTAGAAATTTTACGCCAAGAGCGGTCAGCATACCACTACCACCATCATTTGTTGCACTCCCCCCTATGCCTAATATAATTTTAGTCACATTATGGTTTAGAGCATCTTTAATTAATTCGCCAACGCCAAATGTTGTAGTAATTAAAGGATTACGTTCATCTGTACGAATTAAATCTAATCCTGAAGCTGCTGCCATTTCAATAATAGCCACATGATTATCTCTCGAACGAGCATAAGATGCAGTCACTTCTCTAAAAAGTGGATCATGTACTTTAATGCTATGAATTGTCGCATCTAATGCTTCTATTAAAGCTTCGGTTGTACCTTCGCCACCATCTGCCATAGGGATAACCTCTGTTTTAAGCGCATCACCGAATATATTTTTAAAACCCTGTTCTATAGCTAATCCAGCTTGTTTAGCAGACATACTCTCTTTAAATGAATCTGGCGCAATAACCATTTTGTTTATGTTCAACGAGATCACTTCTGATTAAAATTATAAATAAAAAACTAAATTAAAATGATTTAATGTTTAAAATATAAAAAAAGTATATAATGGTATTTAATTAAATAGAATTGATTAAACACTATAATGTAACATTATTGTAGTGGAGGAGTAGTGTAAATGTCTAACTTTAAACAACACGAATTTTACATCTGGGTCATAGGGTTATTATTATTTTACGGTTACTTAGGTTTAATTATTCCTTTACATGGAATCGATTGGTTTTTTGGAAGTCATCAAGGCATAAGTACCTTTTATCATCATTTTGATAATTTGAATGGACGTTATATTAGTAATTTAATTGAACTTGTAGCAGTGCGTTCGGTAATATTACGTATGATTATGTATTCAATAATATCAGTAAGCATTATTTTATTAATACTCAAATTGATACGCCAAACATTTTCAATCCGTCATCTCATGCTTGCAACTATGTTATTGCTTATTATACCTAATTCAGTTTTTTCAGAGAGTTATGGAAGCTTTGGCTACTTTTTTAGTTATGCTTTTGGAATGATATGTGTTCTCTATAATTTGTATTTTATAAGTCAAATTTTATTTATAAAAGATGAACTAAAAATGTACAATGTCATTTTATTTTGGATCAGTTGTTTCAGTGGGCAATTATTTGCTGAATCATTAACTTTTTTCGTTAATTTGGCTTTATTCACGACATTAATTGCTTATTTTGTGTTAAAACGTAAAATTAACTTTAATTTATTAATAGGGTTTCTATTATCATTATGTGGTACATTAATCATGTTGATTAACCAGACGTACATTAATTATCTAAGTGACATTCAAGCAATGAGAGCACACATTGATGGCTTAGGTTATGTTCATAAATTAAGAGTTACAATATTAAATGACCTTCCACGTTATATGTTTTTTAATCATATTATCATAGTGTCTATGATTGCGATTGTTATAATTGGGTTACTTATAAAAAATACTCGCTTTCAAACGTTTTCTAAAATCAGACAAATGATATTAATGATTGGTATACTTGTATTGCCTATATACAAGATATTTATTTTTGAACCCTTTAATTTTAATCAAACAACTTTGATTACAAGTTATGGTCTAATTAATTTCTTATTATGTTTTAGCTTTTTCGTCAGTATAAGTATGGCTAGTTTTATTATAGTTACAGATAGCTACTATCGTATTATTTTAATAGTTGCTTTTATTTCTATTATTTTAAGTGCTATACCTATCTTTTTCATTTCAGAGGTAACGTCTCAACAGTTCTTTATTGTATATATAATGTGGTGTGTGATATTGATTACTTTAGTTACTGAATTACATACTTTAAAACAAAGCTATGATAATATTCTTAAAATTTGTGTAGGATGTTTATTATTCGTATTTATTGCTATTTTTACGATTGTGCATTTTAAATATGAAGCTAGATTAAATAATATTCAAACTCAAATTCAACAACATAGAAATGAAATTATTGTAAAACATTTGCCATTTGAGACATATTTCTATGAAATGACTCCAACTGAAGAAATCGAAAAGGAAAATTTCAAAGAGTACTATCAAATTTCAAATAATAAACAACTTAAAATATTGCCGTTTGATATTAATGTAATAGAAGACAGAGGAGATTAACTATGAAGTTAAAACAAACGCACTATGAAATAATTAAATTCGTCATAGTGGGTGGGATTAATACACTTGATTATTATTTAGTGTATCTCATTTTACTAAAATTATTACACATTCACTATATGGTGAGTCATATTATTGGATTTATAGTAAGTTTTATTATTTCTTATTATTTAAATTGTTATTTCGTTTATAGAGTTAAACCAACCCTTAAGAAATTTTTAAGTTTTCCATTAACACAAGTAGTAAATATGGGAATGCAATCTTTGTTTTTATATATCTTTGTAAGATGGTTTAATTTCCCTTCTGAAATTGCACCGTTTGTAGGACTTATCGTTACAATTCCGATTACTTTTATATTATCTAAATGGATTTTAAAAGACTAAAATTTAAAAAAGAGCTAGAATTGTGTACTTCTAGCTCTTTTTTTTATAAATAGGAAATTAGGTTTGACTAAAAAATTAATTAGCTTATTTTTATAAAAATGATAGAAATAAAAAAATATTGTAATTCAAATTTTGATAGTACATACTAGTAATACTAAGTGTTTAAGGTGGTTAACTAGATATGACCCAAAACGAAAATCTTAAATTGGCGCAAAGAGGCGCTTATTTAAGTTTAGTTGTTTATATCGTTTTATCTGTTGCAAAATATATTACTGGATATGTGTACGATTCGGCAGCTGTAAGAGCAGATGCATTGAACAATATGACTGATATTGTTGTATCTATCGCTGTTATTGTGGGGTTAAAGATTTCAATTAAGCCAGCTGATAAAAATCATCCTTATGGTCATTTGAAATCTGAAAATATTTCAACGCTTTTCGTATCATTCATTATTATGTTTGTAGGTATCCAAGTAGTGATTGAAAATGCACCTCGAATGTTGACAAATGAACACCATATTCCAAATTTTATTACGATTATTATTAGTATGATGAGTGGTGTCATTATGATTGGTGTTTATGCTATTAATCATAGGCTTGCAAAACAAACTAAAAGTAGCTCATTAGACTCGGCCTCAAAAGATAATTTATCTGACGGTTTAGTCAGTATGGGTACTGCTATTGGATTATTATTTACACAATTTGGTCTACCTATTATTGATGTGATACTTGCCACTGTATTAGGATGTTTAATTATTTATACTGGGTTTGGAATATTTAAAGATTCAATTTTTGCATTGAGTGATGGATTTAAGGAACAAGATTTAGAAGAATATCGAAATCTTGTTCAAGAAGTTACAGATGTAAGAGAAGTAAAAAATGTAAAAGGACGTTATCACGGCAGTAGCATTTTTTTAGATGTAACGATTGTAGTAGATGCAAATTTATCATTACAAGAAGCGCATGATATTTGCGATAGAGTAGAAACACATTTAGAAAATAACGGTATATCGTCTGTATATGTTCATCCAGAACCAAATACATTAGATGAGAAATAAAAAAGAGCGGGAGTATAGGTACTGACCCCCTTAAACGGGAACTTAATAAA
>NZ_KV826338.1:0-18758 GCF_001835895.1 Staphylococcus sp. HMSC034C12
TTGGACTCATCAGTCCGATTTGACGTAGAACCCATTTTTTAACTGCATAAAATAAAAAACTACTATCTTAATTTTAATAGATAGATAGTAGTTTTAAAAAATATTTATTCACTTCGATTAAGTTCATCTAAGAATTTTTCTTTTTTAACTTTAATAAATGTACCTTTCATGCCAAGCGATCGTGATTCTATTACACCAGCACTTTCTAATTTACGTAACGCATTTACAATTACAGAACGTGTAATACCTACTCTATCTGCTACTTTAGATGCAATTAATAGACCTTCATTACCACCAAGTTCCTCAAAAATATGTTCAATCGCTTCTTTTTCAGAATAAGATAATGAATTGATTGCCATTGTAATAGCAGCTTTATCACGTGCTTCTTTCTCAACTTCATTATGTTTCTCACGTAAAATTTCCATACCAATAACAGTTGCAGCGTATTCGCCAAGCACTAAATCATTTTCATTAAAGTCATCTTTAACTCTTCCTAGAATCAGTGTACCTAAGCGTTCGCCTCCCCCTAAAATCGGGAAGATGGTTGTTCTACTATTAATAAATACATCTCTGTGTTCTGGAGGGAATACTGTCAAGTCTGAATCAATATCAATATTCGCTTCAGTTTGTTGAACTTGCATAAGTAGTTCAGTGTATTCACTTGGAATATGTTTACTTTCAGTCAACATATTACTAATTCGTTCACTCTTTAAAAGTTCATTTAAACTTGAACCTAAAATTTTACCTCTACGAGAAACGATGAAGACATTTGTAACAGTTACATTACTAATAGTCTGAGCAACATCTTTAAAGTCTACCGCAATGCCTTTATGTTTTTGTAATAATGTATTTAATTCTCTAGTTTTAGATAATAAGCTCATAAAATTTCTCCTTTATTTATATTATAAAATAAATGCACTTAAATCTTTGTTTGTTGAAATAGATTTCAACTTATCATCAACATACTGTGGTGTTATATCTACTACTGCATTTGGCATATTTGGTGCTTCAAAAGATAAATCTTCTAACATTTTTTCTAAAATAGTGTGTAATCGACGTGCACCAATATTGTCTGTATCTTGATTCACTTGATATGCCATTTCAGCTAATCGTGTTATCGCTTCATCAGAGAAGTTGACCGTAACTTCTTCAGTTTTTAACAGTGCTTCATACTGCTTTATAAGAGATAACTTAGGTTCAGTCAATATTCTATAGAAATCATTGACTGTTAAGCTTTCAAGTTCAACTCGAATTGGAAAACGCCCTTGTAACTCAGGAATCAAGTCACTTGGTTTAGAAACATGGAAAGCGCCAGCACCAATAAATAGCATGTGCTCAGTATTTACAGTACCATACTTAGTTTGAATCATGCTACCTTCAAGGATTGGTAATATATCTCTTTGAACACCTTGTCTTGATACATCTTGACCACTATTGGAATTGTTTGTAGCGACTTTATCAATCTCATCGATAAAGATAATTCCCATTTGTTCTGCTAATTCTAAAGCTTCTTGATTAGCAGTTTCTTGATCAATTAATTCATCTGCAAAATCATCAGTAAGAATTTTACGTGCTGTTTTTACTGGTACTTCTCTTTCTACTTTTCGTTTAGGCATCAATTGATTCATCATATCTTGCATTTGTTGATTTTGACTCGTGCCTAACATTCCTAATGCGCCAGGGTCTTGTTCAACTTTAATTCTAACTTTTTCTTCTTCTAGCTTACCTGCTAAAAGTTGTTGTCTTATTTCTGACCGTTTTGTTTTGATTTCTTCTGTAGGGGCTTCTTCTTCCTCGTCATTCTGATTAAAATTAGGAATAGCACCACCTAAAAGAGATTCAAGTGGATTATTATTTTGAGCTGCTTTTTTCTTCATACTAGGAACAAGTAATTTTACTAATTTTTCATTAGCTTTTTGTGTTGCTTCATCTTCAACTAATGATTTCTTTTGCTCTTTTACGAGTCTTACAGACACGTCCACCAAGTCTCTAACCATACTTTCTACATCACGTCCAACATATCCAACTTCAGTGAATTTTGTAGCTTCTACTTTAATGAATGGTGCACCTACGACTTTTGCCATACGGCGTGCAATTTCTGTTTTACCTACACCAGTTGGGCCAATCATTAAAATATTTTTGGGTGCAATTTCTTGCTTAGTTTCTTCATCAAGAAGACTTCTTCTGTATCTATTTCTTAACGCGATTGCTACTTTACGTTTTGCATCTTCTTGACCTACAATATATTCGTCCAATTTAGATACGATATCTTTAGGTGTTAATTTTATACCGTTTGCATCCATTTACTATTACCTCCACCTTAATGTATGTCCATATCAATTCATTTCCGTTTTGTTTATATATGTTATTTATAAAGTCTCAACAATAATATTATCATTTGTAAATACACAAATATCTGAAGCCACTTTTAAGCTTTCGTATGCCATTTCTTTAGCAGTCATATGTGAAGCATGACGTTTAAGTGCTCTTCCTGCACTTAATGCATAGTTTCCTCCTGAACCAATAGCGATTAAATCATCGTCAGGCGCAATGACTTCACCTGTACCACTTACCACTAAAATACCATCTTTATCCATTACGATAAGCATGGCTTCCAGTTGACGTAATTGCTTATCTCCACGCCATTCTTGAGCAAGTTCTACAGCAGCGCGTTCTAAATTACCGCTAAATTGTTGTAATTTAGTTTCAAATTTTTCAAATAATGTAAATGCATCGGCTACGCTTCCTGCAAATCCTGCTAACACTTTACCTTCGTATAAGCGTCTTACTTTTCTAGCTGTTTGCTTCATAATTACTTGTTCACCAAGTGTAACTTGACCGTCTCCAGCCATTGCCGCTTCTCCATTGTGTCTTACAGCATATATCGTTGTAGCATGTAATGATGTCTTACTCATTTATTTACTCTCCTTTTTTGCTCGAGGATGTGCATTTAAATACACTTTGCGCAATTGTTGATTAGATACATGTGTATACTTACCAGTTGTAGAAAGGTTAACGTGTCCTAATAAAGATTGAACTGTTCTTAGGTCTGCACCTTGATTCAATAAATGTGTAGCAAATGTATGTCTTAATTTATGAGGGTGGATTTCAGTTACCCCCGCTGTACGTTTAACTACATCATTGAGAAGATATCTAATACCTCTCTCAGTAATAGGATCACCTTTCATATTAACAATTAAATAAGGATGACTTTTACCTTTAAGTGGTTTGAATTTTTCTAAATATTGTTCAATACTTTGTCTACAAAACTCTCCAAAAGGCACAAATCGTTCTTTATTTCCCTTACCCAATACCTTTACCCCTGGAAGATTCATATCTAAATCCATAACCTTTATATTCACAAGTTCTGAAACACGAATGCCTGTTGCATATAATAATTCAATTACTACTCTATCTCTTAATCCTTTTTTTGCATCGTTTGAAACAGTATTAAATAATGCTTCCATTTCTTCTTCATAAAAAAATTGAGGAAGATATTGCTCTTTCTTAGGATGTACAAGTTGTATAAAAGGATTATTTACAGATGTATCTTGAGTCATCCAGAACTCATAAAATGTTCTTAATGTTGATATTTTTCTTGATACAGTAGTACGTTTCAAATTATTGGAATATAAATAACTTAGATAATTTCTTGCATCTTTATATTCAAACGTTCTTAAATTTAACAGTTCTTGTTCTAAAAACTGATTAAATTGAGCTAAATCGTCATGATACGCTTTTAATGTATGGTCGGAGAAATTTCTTTCAACTTTAAGCATATTCAAAAATTTCTTTTGGATTTCTTCCACTAAAAATCCCCTCCATCATATGCATTGTAGCATATAAACTGAGGGGGACTAAAATAATTAGCTATAGAATTCAAAATCTTTTGAGAATTTGTGAATAATTTAAAAATTCCTTCAAAATATTTTATTATAATTTAAATCTATAACGTTTTTTTGAAATTTTCTAAATAGTCTAGTGCACGATATGCTTGTGCTTCATAACGTTCTTTTTTATCTTTAATGCGGCGATCAAGTGACGGCAATAAACCAAAGTTAGCATTCATTGGTTGGAAGTTTTTTTCATTTTTAGCATGAGAAATATAATAAGCCATACTGCCTATCATTGTTTCTCTTGGAAAAATCACTTCTCCTTTTCCAAGTAACTTATGCGCTAAATTGATACCTGCTACAAGTCCACTTGCTGCACTTTCAACATATCCTTCCACACCTGTCATTTGTCCTGCAAATTGAATTCTATCATTATTAATTAATTCATATTTTTCATTTAAAACATCAGGTGAATTAATGAAGGTATTTCTATGCATCACACCATATCTAACAATATCAACATTTTCTAAGCCTGGAATTAATTGAATGACTTCTTTTTGAGCGCCCCATTTTAAATGTGTTTGGAAGCCGACAATATTATAAAGCGTACCAGCCGCGTCATCTTGACGTAATTGCACTACTGCATATGGACGTTTACCAGTTTTAGGGTCTTCTAATCCTACTGGTTTCATTGGACCAAATAGTAATGTTTTACGACCTCTACCAGCCATCACTTCAAATGGCATACATCCTTCAAAATATTTTTCTTTTTCAAATTCATTTACAGGTGCAACTTCAGCTTCTAATACCGCATCATAAAAACGATTGAAATCTTCTTCAGTCATAGGGCAATTTAAATATGCTGCTTCACCTTTATCATAGCGTGATTTCAAATAGACTTTATCCATATCAATTGAATCTTTTTCAATGATTGGAGCTGCTGCATCGTAGAAATATAGTTGATCTTTACCTGTAATTTCTACAATTTCTTTAGCTAAATGTTCAGTTGTTAACGGGCCTGTTGCAATGATTGTATGTCCTTCTGGAATACTGTGAATTTCTTTATTCAAAACAGTTACATTAGGATGATTTTTCAATGTATCTGTAATATAACCAGCAAAGTCATGTCTATCTACTGCTAATGCACCACCAGCTGGAACTCTAGCTTTATCAGCTGCTGCGATGATTAATGAATCTAAACGTCGCATTTCTTCTTTAAGCACACCTACACCATTTGTTAATGCATTACCACGTAGTGAATTAGAACATACTAACTCAGCAAATTTATCTGTATGATGGGCAGGCGTTTGTTTAACAGGACGCATTTCGATTAAATTCACTTTAATACCACGTTCTGCTAATTGATAAGCTGCTTCTGAACCAGCTAATCCTGCGCCTATAACATTAACAGTTTGACTCATATACATTCTCCTTTAATAAAACTCTATTTTTGTACTTCTTCTTTATAGTCACAATTAGAACAAATCACTTGAGAACTACGTCCTTTTTTATGTTGCATCAAGTAATGATTACATTTTGGACAATCTCTTCCTATTGGTTTATCCCAAGAAATAAAATCACACTCTGGATAATTCGAACAACCATAAAATAATCTATTTTTCTTAGATTTTCTCTCAACTACATCGCCATCTTTGCATTTTGGACAAGTGACACCAATAGTTTTAACAATAGCTTTTGTATTTCGACAATCTGGGAAATTCGAGCACGCCATAAATTTACCATAACGTCCCATTTTTATTACCATAGGAGCTCCACATACTTCACAATCTTCGCCGGCTGGTTCATCTTTAATTTCAACTTTTTCCATTTCTTCCTCTGCACGTGCAACATCTAATTTAAAACTACCATAGAAATTATCGATAACTTTTCTCCAACCGATATCACCTTCTGCAATTTTATCGAGCAAGGTTTCCATATTAACTGTAAATTCAACATCAATAATTTCTGGGAAGTAATCCTTCACTTGCTCATACACGATTTCTCCTAGTTCAGTTGGTACAAAACGTTTACTTTCAAGTTTAACATAATTACGTTTTTGAATTGTGTCAATCGTTGGAGCATATGTTGAAGGTCTACCAATTTTTAATTCTTCTAATGTTTTAACTAATCGTGCCTCTGTGTATCGTGGAGGTGGTTGAGTGAAATGTTGTGCCGGTTCAATTTGTGTTGCAGTTACTTTGTCACCTTGATTTAATTTTGGTAATTTATTTTCTTTATCATTATCTTTGTCATCTTTTGCTTCAACATATAATGTCATAAAGCCTTTAAATTTGATTGTTTGTCCATTTGCTCTAAATTTAATGTCATTTTGTGTTACATCTAAAGCCACAGTATCTAAAACTGCAGGAGCCATTTGACTTGCTACAAAACGTTCCCAAATTAATTTATACAAGCGATGTTGATCACGTGTTAAATATGCTTTCATTTCATCTGGTGTACGTAATGTACTTGTTGGACGAATAGCTTCATGGGCATCTTGATCCCCTTGTTTACCTTTTGTTTTACGGTTTGAAGTATACTCAGTACCATACTTCTCTTCAATATATGATTTTGCTTCATCTTTAGCAGTTTGTGAGATTCGTGTTGAATCTGTTCTCATATATGTGATTAATCCAACTGTACCTTGTCGTTTCAAATCGATACCTTCATATAATTGCTGTGCTAACATCATAGTCTTACGTGCTTTAAAATTAAGTTTACGTGCTGCTTCTTGTTGTAACGTAGACGTTGTAAATGGATTTGCAGGGTATCTCGTTTTTTCTTTTTTATTTACATTAGTGATTTCAAATTCATCACCATTTAATTCGGATGTAATTTTTTCAACATCTTTTTTTGTTTTTAATTTATACGGTTTGTTTTTATAATGTAAGAATTTAGCAGTGAACTTTGATTTTTTATATCTAAATTCACCTTCAATTGACCAATATTCTTCTGGTTTAAAATTACGGATTTCATTTTCACGGTCAATGACTAATCTTAAAGCAACTGATTGTACTCGACCAGCTGACAATCCTTTTTTTACTTTCTTCCATAGTACTGGAGAAATATTATAACCTACAAGTCTATCTAAAATACGACGCGCTTGTTGTGCATCAACTAAATTCATTTCAATACCACGAGGATGTTTAAAACTTTCTTTTACTGCATCCTTAGTGATTTCATTAAATACAACTCTGTTTTCTTTTGATTCTTCAAGTTCTAAAATTTTTGATAAATGCCAAGCAATCGCTTCACCTTCGCGGTCAGGGTCACTAGCTAAGAAAACTTTTTTAGCTTTTTTCGCATATTTTTTTAAATCTTTAACAACAGGACCTTTACCTCGAATAGTTATATATTTTGGTTCATAGTTATCTTCTACGTCTACACCCATTTGACTTCTTGGTAAATCTCGTACGTGTCCCATAGAAGCAATAACTTTATATCGTTTACCTAAATATTTTTCAATGGTTTTCGCTTTTGCAGGCGACTCAACGATGACTAAATTATCTGCCAAAGTGAATTCCCCCTTGCTTTTTCAATTACTAAAGATAAATGATAAACGGTTAATTTTGTTTTTGTCAATATTTTAATCCAATATAGATATTTTTTTGTGAAATATCCTTTGAATTTTCACAATTAATTATTTATATATTTAATCGTTTAAAAAGCGATAATCATATAATATATCTTCTGCTTCTGAAACAATCATTGCACCTTCTTGAGCACGTAATAAATTTCCTTTTGTCAAAGGATTAAACATCGATCCAGGCAGTACATAAACATTTCTATTTTGATCTAAAGCACAATCTATTGTAATTTGACTACCACTTTTAATTTTAGCTTCAGTAATTAATACACCACGAGACAACCCGCTTATCAGACGATTTCTTTCAGGGAATTGATATTTGTTTATTTTTGTTAAAGGAGGATATTCACTTATGACTAAACCAGTTTCTTCAATTATATTGCGTAACTTTCGTGTTTCCTTTGGATAATGATTTAAATGACCAAAACCTAGAACTGCAATAGTTGGAAGATGATGTTTTAATGCGAATTGATGAGCTATGCTATCAGCACCTTTCGCTAAACCGGATACAATCGTTAGTGGAATATTTATAAAGTGAGGAAATAGATAATCTAGTGCACACTTAGAATAATTTGTGGCCTCACGTGAACCTACAACACCTAAAGTATACGTAGATGATAATAAATGTATATTTCCACGATAAAATAATATAAAAGGATAGTCGTAAATAGTTTTAAGCAATGAAGGATATTGAGAAGAAAATGAAGTAACATAGTTAACCTGATATCTAGAAAGTTGGGTTTGAATATAATCGTAAGAAATCTCTGTTAATTGAGTAAAACGCTTCTTTTTTAAATATAGAGATTCCCATTCATTGATCATTTCAAATTGATCATGTTCATTAACATTGAAAAATTTTGGAAATACATTGAGTAAATGATGAATATGTTGGGTCGTATACCCTATCCATCTCATTTTTAATAAAATAAAATCATTCATGAAGTAAATGTCTCCTTTTAATTTATTATACCGTGAATCATTAACAGTAAAATTTCATTTATAAGACAAATTTGATATATAAATGTAAGGAGTAATAATATTAAAAGATTATGTATACTTTTTGATTTCATAACATGTGAAAAATAGAGCGTTCAGTCATTTATAATATATTGTAGTCTACGATATATATAAGAAAAACTGCCAACAAATTTCAGTAATTGTTGACAGTTTGAATTCAATTATTAATTACATAATTGCTACTTCACTGTTAATAGTTCTTCATAAATGCCTGCTTCTTTTGCCGCTTCAATTAGTGTTGTACCAATTTCTGATGGTGTATCTGCTGTTTTAACACCACATTCATTAAGCGTTTTAATTTTTTCTGCAGCAGTTCCTTTACCACCTGAGATGATTGCACCTGCATGGCCCATACGTTTTCCTGGAGGTGCTGTTTGTCCACCAACAAAACCAACCACTGGTTTAGTCATGTTTGCTTTGACCCATTCAGCTGCTTCTTCTTCAGCAGTACCACCGATTTCGCCAATCATAACAACAGCTTTTGTTTCTTCATCTTCATTAAATGCTTTAAGTACATCGATAAAGTTTGTACCGTTAACTGGGTCCCCACCGATACCTACTGCTGTGGTTTGACCAATACCTTCTTCAGTTAATTGATGTACTGCTTCATATGTTAAAGTACCTGAACGAGAAACAACACCTACATGCCCTTTTTTATGAATATAACCTGGCATGATACCAATTTTACATTCATCTGCCGTAATTACACCAGGACAGTTCGGTCCAACTAAACGTGTTTTTCTACCCTCTAAATAACGTTTCACTTTAATCATATCAACAACTGGAATATGTTCAGTAATACAGATCACCATATCTAATTCTGCATCAGCTGCTTCTAAAATTGAATCTGCAGCAAATGGTGCTGGTACGTAAACTACTGATACGTTAGCACCTGTTTCTTTTTTAGCTTCAGCTACTGTATTATACACTGGCACGCCTTCAACAACTTGTCCACCTTTACCTGGTGTTACCCCTGCGACAATTTGTGTGCCATAATCAAGCATTTGTTTTGTATGGAAAAGGGCAGTAGACCCTGTAATACCTTGCACCATTACCTTAGTATTCTTATCTATAAATACACCCATTTTAGTGTTCCCATCCTTTCCTTACGCTTCTTTAACAAGTTTAACAATTTGTTGTGCACCTTCAGCCATTGTTGCTGCTGGTTCAATTGCTAGACCAGATTCATTTAAAATCTCTTTACCACGTTTAACGTTTGTGCCTTCTAAACGAACAACTAAAGGTAAAGTTAATTCGACTTCTTTAACTGCTGCTACAATACCTTCTGCAATCACATCACATTTCATAATTCCACCGAAGATATTTACAAAAATACCTTTAACATTATCATCCCCCAAGATGATTTTGAATGCTTCAGTTACTTTTTCTTTTGTAGCACCGCCACCAACGTCTAGGAAGTTAGCTGGAGTACCACCGAAATGATTAATTGTATCCATTGTAGCCATGGCTAATCCGGCACCATTAACCATACAACCAATGTCACCATCTAAAGCAATATATGATAAATCATATTTAGATGCTTGAATTTCTTTTGGATCTTCTTCTTCTAAATCACGTAATTCTAAAATATCTTTATGTCTAAATAATGCATTATCATCAAAATTTAATTTCGCATCTAAAGCCAAAACATCACCATCACCCGTTGTTACAAGTGGATTAATTTCAACAATAGAACAATCTTTTTCAACAAAAACATTATATAAAGAAAGTAAGAATTTTGCTGCTTTATTTACAGATTCTTTTGGAATATTGATATTGAATGCAATACGACGTGCTTGGAATGGTGATAACCCTATCACTGGATCGATTGTTTCTTTAAAGATCTTTTCTGGCGTTTTAGCTGCAACTTCTTCAATTTCAGTTCCACCTTCTTCAGAAGCCATCAATGTAATACGATCAGTAGCACGATCAATGACAAAGCCTACATAATATTCTTTTTGAATATCACAACCTTCTTCGATATATAAGCGTTTAACTTCTTTACCTTCAGGCCCAGTTTGATGCGTTACTAATTGCTTGCCTAATAATTCATTAGCATAAGTTTCAACTTCAGACAGTGATTTAGCAATTTTAACTCCACCTGCTTTACCTCTACCCCCAGCGTGAATTTGTGCTTTCACTACATAAACATCTGAATTTAATTCTTTTGCCTTTTCCACCGCTTCTTCAGCAGTAAATGCTACACGTCCTTCTGGAACGGCTACACCCATAGCACGAAATATTTCTTTACCTTGATACTCGTGGATATTCATCTTCCATCCTCCTGTTTCTTAGGTTAAGTTCACTTTAATTATAGAAAATGTAAGCGCTTTTGTAAACTGAAAGTGTTATACTTTTTGCAATAGTTTTTAAATTCAAATAATTTTATTTTTATTTAATTATATCATTGATTTAACAGGCTCAAACGTTTTACGATGATATGGCGTTATGCCTAATTGTTTTAATCCTTGAAGGTGTGATTTAGTGCCATATCCTACATTTTTTTCAAAATCATAACCAGGATATTTCAGTGCTACTTCCGCCATTAAACCATCCCTATATTCTTTTGCCATGATACTAGCAGCAGCAATAGAAACACTTTTAGCATCTCCTTTAATAATAGAAGTTTGAGGAATTGCATTATCCAATGTCATAGCATCAATAAGTAAATGGTTAGGTTGTTCTGTTAATTGATTAATAGCACGTTTCATAGCTAATTTGGTTGCGTTGTAAATATTGAACTCATCAATTTCTTCAGCGCTTGCTATCCCGTAAGCATAATCATAAACGCCTTCTTTTAATTGTTCGTTAAGTATTTTTCGCTTTGTTGCTGAAACTTTCTTCGAGTCATCTAATCCTAAATATTGATGTTCTTTATTTAAAATGACTGCACAAGCTACAACAGGCCCAGCAAGTGGACCACGACCTACTTCATCAATCCCACATATTAAAGCATTAGGATTGTCCTTTAATATTTCATTTTCATATTTATTCATTTGTTGATAATGTTCTCGTGTTTCTTGATCTTTTAAAAGCTGTTTACGACGTCGTACTATATTTTGCTGTACCCCTTTTCTTGTATCACTCATTAATTCATGTTGTTCAAGTGCTTCAATTGAATCAATTGTGTCTAATAATGCTTTAATCTCTTTAATTGTTTGAGGCATAATCTAAGTCCCCTTTCATTTCTGAATAAATATCAAAACAATAAGTTCCAATTTTAGCATTACGCACATCATTAATAATCAATTCGATGACAGCCTCGTAATCGACTTCATTTCCTTTTTGTAATAACCCACGTCGACGTCCAATAGCATCAAACCATTCTAAAATTTCTGCATCAGTTTCTACATCAATATTGTAATGATTCTTCAATCCTTCAATATCATGTTTAATTAAGAAGTGTAAACCGTATATTGCTACTTCATCTAAGTGTACGATACTATCTTTAATGGCACCAGTAAGGCTTAGTTTTTTACCTACAGTTTCATCTTCAAATTTAGGCCATAAAATACCTGGCGTATCTAGTAGTTGTAATGCTTTACCTACTTTAATCCATTGTTGTTGTTTCGTTACTCCCGGCTTATTTCCTGTTTGAGCAATATTTTTTTTAGCTAACTTATTAATTAATGTAGATTTCCCCACATTAGGTATACCAACAATCATGGCACGTATTGCTCTAGGTTTAAGTCCTTTCGCTTTTTCTTTCTCAAATTTTTCTTTAGTCGCTTCAATTGCAGCATATTCTACACCTTTTAAATTTTTGCCGTGTTTCGCATCAACTGCTACAGGATAAAAACCTTTATCAGTAAAGAAATGTTCCCACTTTTGCATTTCATTTAAATTCGACATATCTTTTTTATTTAAAATAACTACGCGTGGTTTTTGTTTAATGACATCATCAATCATTGGATTTCTTGAACTATACGGTATACGTGCGTCAACAAGTTCAAATACCACATCTACTTTCTTAAGTTGTTCTGTCACTTCTCTTTTGGCCTTTGCCATATGCCCTGGATACCATTGAATCACCATAACATTCACCCTACTTTCATTAAATTTATTTCAACTGTTCGATTATAATCAATATTTAAAATCTTCACTACTATTATCAATTCTATTATATTTTAACATGCTATTTCATATTCATTAAATCGCTAATATTAAAAACAAATTTCTAATTTTTTATAAAACATATAAATACTTTTATTAAGAAGTTTAATACTCTACAATTTAGTATGTAGTCATTTTTTAATTATGAATAGTACATTCTAACTATAGAGGTTTAATATGAAAAAATTCTTTACTTATCTAGGACTTTTTATAGCACTGTCCATCATAGGACATAGTTATGTCATTTATCGTTTTATTCACGATGGCATTTTATTTACAGGTCCAAATGATGGAATGGAACAAATGGTTCCAATTCAAATGTATTTATTTGATAAATGGAGTAGTGGCAATTTGTTTTATTCCACTGATTTTGGATTAGGTGGCGATTTCTTTACAGATCTTAGTTACTACTTCTCCACAAATATTTTATTTATAATAAATGTAGTATTTATTGCACTTATTAAAATTTTTATTCCTTTACATACGCATAATGTATTATTTTGGATGATTAATGCACTGATTATGTCCATGATTAAAGCAATGATTGCCATGTATTGCACTTATTTATATAGTAAATACATTTCAAATAACAAATGGTTAAGCTTAGTTGTAGCGTTTTTATTTGTTATGTCACCCTTATATTATCGCTTTACAGTGTATTGGCCCTTCTTTAGTGATGTGTTTGTTTGGATGCCGTTATTATTACTCTCTATTGAAAGAGTCTTACAAAAACAGAAGTTTGGACTATTCATTGTTACTGTTTCTTTAATACTAATTAATAACTTTTATTTTGCATACTATCTTTGTTTAATAGGTGCGGGTTATATACTGATTCGTATAATATTTAGACATCCAAAAGATATTCTCTCAAGAAGTAAAGCATTTTTAACTTTAATCATTAGTGCCCTGTTAGGTTTAGGTAATAGTTTATTTATCTTTTTTCATGGTGCTCAAAGCTTTTTAAATAACCGTCGTGTACCTTTTTCTGGAGCAGTTGATACATTTGAAAAATTAGATATTAATACAAATATTTTCTTTGATAATTATTTAATTGTATTATTATTTATTACCATTCAAGCTCTTTTAAGTTTTAAATTATATAAACATTATTATTATCGTTTATTTGCTATCCTTACCTTTGTATTTATTATATTTAGTTTTATACCTTTCATCGACCAAGTATTTAATGGTTTTTCAGCGCCTCAAAAGCGTTGGCATTTTATTTTAGCTTTTAATTCCACACTATTAATCGGATTATTTTTAAAATATTTCAAAACACTAACTACAAAATCTTATCTAATAAGTAATATTATTGCAGAATTAGTTATATTTATAAGCGCTATGATATATCATAAATTTTTAGCGTGGTTCATATTAGTCCCTATTGTATCTTTGATTGGATTGATGGTTCTTATCATTAAAGATCGTACATATCGTTTTAAATTAGGTTATTTATATAGTGTTTCAATTATATTATTAAGTATCTTGGTCTCTATAGTATTTATTAAAAATCAAATTTACTATAAAGATCACACTGATCGTGGAAATACGTTTTATATTAATTCCAGTTTATATAGTTCCGACTTACAACGTGCACTTGTTCAAGAAATGAATCAAAATAAGCATGAAGATGAACGTATCGATTGGAGAGTCAACGAGCAAGATAATACACCGATGTATCAACATTTTAAAGGGTTAAGTTTATATTCAAGTATTTTTCATCATAATATACTCGATTATTATTACGATGCTTTAAAAATTAATTTAGCTGAGGAGTCATTGAGTAGATATCAATCAACGAATGGACGACAAAATATCGCGAGTCTATTTTCAGTGCGTTATATGATGCTAAAAAATTATCAAAATAACTTACCTTCCTACTTCAAAAAAATAAAATCAAGCGGACAATATGGTATTTATGAAAATACACTTAACTTACCATCTGTTAAAGTAACTGATTCTATATACAATAGTAAAAAATTGACGACTGCAATTGATAGAGAACATGCAATGTTAAAAGGTGTGATTTTAAACAATGAAGGCACAAGTTATAAAGCTAAAGCTCCTAATTTATTAAATCAATCATCATTGAGTTATAAAAATTTAAAACATTTAAATGGTAATGTCTATAAAGTAATTGGAGATAAAGGTGGAACATTAACGATACACTTACCTCAATCATTACGCCAAAAGTATGATGATTTTTACGTTACGATGAAAATAAAGCGTGGTAATCCTGATAGTAATTACACAGTCTCTGTAAATAATTATGCAAATCACCGATTATTTAACAATTCTACTTATCGTACTGGTATTGATACTCAACTTTATCGAACACAACCTGATAATAAGGGAAACATTAATATCACTTTATCTCCTAAAGGAACATTTTATTTAAACCTTCAACAATTAAATGGTGAAAACTATAAAATATTAAAACAAATGCATAAAAAAGCTGATTTTAATAACAAATATAAAGATATTAAAAACGGCGTTGAAGTCAACTTAGCTAAACATGATAAAGGGATTGCTTCAATTAATATTCCTTATAGAGAAGGGATGCAAGCGTATGTTGATGGACACCGTATTAAACCTATGAAAGTTAATTACATGATGACAGGCGTTCCTGTTAATTCATCTGCTAAAAAAATAATTATTAAATATCAACCACCTTATTGGAATACTATGATTTTAATCTCACTCATCAGTATAGTAATAAGTGTTGTATTTGTTAGATTTGTTAATACCAAAAAGAGAAAGTTGAGGAAAAACATTGATCAATAAAATTCGGTCCAATCGATTATTGACCTTTTTATCTATATTTATAATTGCTAATATCATTTCTTTAGCAATTTATTATCCATTTATTCGAGATTATTTCAAAGAAGGATTTGTATTTAGTGGTTCTGGAGATGGTTTTAGACAAATGATGCCATTTCAAATGTACTTATATGAACATTACAGTAAGTTCAAAGGAGCCTATGATCAATCTTTTGGATTAGGCGGAGATTACATTAAGGGGTTGGCCTATTATTATTCTTTATCTCCCATAATGTGGATTAATTTTTTTATAATCTGGGTAAGTCATTTTTTATTTCATTGGCAAACGAGTCATATCGCCTTTTGGGCAACTAACCAATTAATAATCGCTTACGCTAGAACGATTATTACAATTATTGTTGTATTTTACTATTTAAAATGGCTAAAGTTGAAAACAGCGCCATTGCTTATCGCTACTATTTTATATGGTGCATCCACTCTTGTGCTTTACTATAACTATACATGGTCATTTTATGGAGACTTATTGATTTTATTACCTTTATCTTTATGGGGAATGGAACGTTTCTTCCAAAAAAGAAGAATAGGGCTATTTATCTTTTCAGTTGCTCTGACCTTATTTTCTAATTTTTATTTCAGTTACTACCAAGCTATTGTATTAGGGATTTATTTCATATTAAGAGTCATTTTTAAATATCGTTGTGATATCGTATCAAGATGGGAAAAATTTTATTTACTCGTTATTGGTGCAATACTTGCGCTTTTATCTAGTATTTTAGGATTCTATACAGGTGTATCTTCATTCCTAAACAATGATAGAGCCCAAAATGATGACTTTAATATTACATTGTTTACAGATTTAACACAAAGTAAATATCATATTTTTTCTGATGGTTTTTATATCACAGTTTCGATTATTGCATTAATGGCTTTATTTACGTTTAAGTTATATCGTCACTACTATTATAAAATTTTTGCTATCATCACTTGGTTTTTACTTATTGGATCGTTATCACAATACTTTGATAGTGCATTTAATGGCTTTTCATTACCACAACGTCGATGGGTATACTTTTTATCTATTTCAACTAGTATCTTAATTGCATTATATATTCAATATTTATCTGAACTTACATTAAAACAATATTTACTTGTAGCAATTCCGGTATTTATATTTGGTTTATATCACTATATATTTGCAAGTGCTTATGTCAATTGGATGATTGTACCATTATTTTTAATCATCGTTTTAATCTTTGTAGTATGGAAAAAACAATGGTTATATCAACCTTATATACTAATAGCTATTGTATTACTATTCTTTGTACAACAAATTATAATGACACACGATTCACGAGCCCGTACTATTGATCCATATGCAACGACTACGAAAACATTAACAGATTCAAGTTATTATAATCATAAACTTGCTAAAAAAATTAATAATATTAAAAAACAAAAAGATAATAAAAATCCTTTCCATCGTATCGATTACATGTCAGCCTATGCACTCAATTCACCATTTATTTACCATTATAATGGCATTTCACTTTACTCAAGTATTTTTGATGGTGACATATTAAAATACTATGATAAAGAAATGCAAATTAATATGCCTGTTGATAAAAATAGTACATATCGATACTTAGGGAATCGAGCAAATTTAGAAGCCATGTGGGATGTTCAAGATCGATTCCGACATCCTAATGATCTGAATATGCCTTATGGTTTTAAAAAGGTAGATACTATCAATAATGGTTCAGATAAATTAATTCATTCAGAAAATACTATTAATTATCCAGCCACGCATATTACTAATAAGATTTTTAATAAACATGATCTCAAATCGCCATTAGATCGTGAGCAAGCGATGCTACAAGGTGTAGTATTAGATGATGATTCAATAAAAGCGAATACTTCTTTCACTCAAAATAAAAACCTATTAAGTAAAGCATATCAATCTACAAATAATGCTACTTGGAAAGATAAAACTCATTTAAACGTAGAAAAAAATAATGGTGGTATCACATTGACATTACCTAAAACGTTAGCTAATCAATATAAAGATATGTATGTCGAAATGGATGTAGAATTGTTAGCTCCCGATATTGAGCATTCTATAGGAGTAAATGAATATGCTCAAAATCGTAATATGCTAAGTTATAAATATCGACGTTTTGTAACGCCTGTAACAATGAGAGTAAAAGCTTCGGATCAATTAAAGATTCGTCTTACTAAAGGACATTATCGATTATCTATTAAAGGTATCTATGGAGAAGATTATCATACATTGAAACAAGCTTCTAAATCACTTAAACCTGTGACTATTTCACAATTTAGAAGTGGCTATACATTCACTAAACCTAAAGGAACTTCTGGATACTTAGTGGTACCAATCGCCTATGCTAATGGTATGCATGCACGTGTTAATGGACACGATGTAGATGTAAAACAAGCTAACGGTATTATGACAGCTATTCCAGTCAAGAAAAATGATACTCATATTGAATTATCTTATACACCACCACATTTTTATATACTATTAATTTTGAGCGTTATCGGAATAATAAGCAGTATAATATTTAGCAGATATTTAAAACGAAAAAATCAATTAAAATAAAAAGAGCCTGAGTCATAATTACTAGAAAAATAGCCAGTAAATGAGTTTATTATAAATTCATTTACTGGCTTCTTTATTTACAATACTGCGTATTGTTGGCTCGCTTTTTTAGGGAATAGCTTCAGCCTGCAGTCTTCAGCTTGTCCTATTCTCTCAAGAGTCTTGCCAAAATGTTTTGTATTTATATGTAATTTTACATTGAAATACTTAAGAAAATAAGGCATATTCGTACAATTTAATAAACATCACTAAACTCAATCAACGAGATGTCTTATGTATAAAGATTATAATATGATTCATCTTACTCTACCAATGGCAATTTCAGTTCTCACTCCCATAAATGATATTGTAGAAACAAATACTAAGACTGAATTTATTTATACGAACAATAAAAGACTAGGATTTAAAAAATATACCTATCACCATGATAAATATAGCTTTAAACGAGACTTTAAATTATATGAATGTGATGATGATTCAGAATGTCCTCTGAAACACCCATGTATGAACTTCAATTCAAAAACAAATAAAAAAGTAATGAAGAATTATAATTGGGAATATTTTAAAGCGCAAATTAATAAAAAGCTTTCAAAAACAAAAACCATTTATAGTCAAAGAAAAATTGATGTGGCGTCTGTTTTTAGATTTATAAAGGCTATTTTGAGTTTCACTCGAATGGCCGTTCGAGGGATAAATAAAGACAAAAGAGAACTAGGATTTGAGCTAATGACACTTAATATAAGAAAAGTAACAGCTCAATGAGCAGAAAATAATCACAAAAATTATAAAAAAGACAATTTCTATATTATTT